>JANPMU010000240.1:0-15698 GCA_031427095.1 Sphingomonas sp. | reverse complement strand
AGCCCGCATCTGATCGCGCCCGAGCGGGCCGCGTGGGATCATCCGCTCAACCGCTTTTTCGAGCACGCGCTCGGGGAAGCGGCCGTCGAGCACCTTGCCGGCGGTGACTTCCTTCAAGCCGCCGACGTATCCGGTGTGCTTATAATAGATTTTCTGGTCGAGCTTGCGGCCGGTGAACTTGACCTTGCCGGCGTTGATCACGACGACATGGTCGCCGCAATCGACGTGCGGGGTGAAGCTCGGCTTATGCTTGCCGCGCAGGATGTTGGCGATGATCGACGCGACGCGCCCGACCACCAGCCCGTCGGCATCGATCAGATGCCATTTCTTTTCCACATCAGCCGGTTTGATCGACTTGGTGGTCTTCATCAGCGCCTTCATGGCGTGGACCCTCTTCGTTTGAATATGAGCGTGATAAAAAAGGCAGCGCCAGCCCCGTGGGCCAGCGCCAGTGAGCGGTCAAATAGCGCCGACGGCGATTTAGTCAAGCAAATCCGGGCATTTGTTTGCGGGTATTATGTTACCCGAACAAAACAAAGCGCTCTGCTTGTGCGGCTCGGGCGGCTTTCTGTCAGCCCGCGCTTCCCTCGACCCATTCGGCATAAGCGGCGAGGGCCTTGTGCACCGGCCAGACGGTGATCGCGGGGATTGCATAACTGTGCAGTTCGGCAATGCGGGCGATCAGGGCGTCTATATGCGCCGCGTCGGTCTTGAGGATGGCGGGGACTTCGTCGGTTTGCTCGATCGTGCCCTGCCAGCGGTAGATCGAGCGGCAGGGGCCAAGGATGTTGATGCACGCGGAGAGGCGTTCCTCGACGACGGTGCGGCCGATTTGCTCGGCTTCGGCCTGGTTGGCGAACACGGCGTAGACCGAGACGATGGTCATCGCGCGCGTCTCCCGTGGACGTGCGCGCCCCACGCGGTAGCGGCGACGAGCAGGGCGCCGACCGCCTGGTGCGCGGCGGCGAGCCATAGCGCCACCCCGGTCATCACGGTGGCGATCCCGAGCAGGATCTGGGTTCCGAACGCCGAATGGATCGCGATCGAGGCGCGGCGGCTGTCGCTGCGGATCGCGCGGGCGAAGATCACCAGCGCGGCGACGACCACCCACGCCCACCAGCGGTGGAGGAAGTGGAGCAGAAAAGGGTCGTGGGTCAGCGCGAAGCCAATTCCGTTCGACCAGTCGATCCCATCGGGGACGAAGCGGTCGTTCATCAGCGGCCAAGTGCTGGAGATTTGCCCCGCATCGAGCCCCGCGACCCAGGCGCCGAGCAGCAACTGGAGGACCAGCGCCGCGATGGTGATGAATGACAGCCGGGTCAGGCGCGCTGGGGCGGCGGGATGAATACGAAGGTCGAGCGCGGTCCACACCAGTCCGCCAAGCAGGAATAATGCGGTGAGAAGATGCGCCGAGAGGCGGAAGTGGCTGACGTCGGTGCGCTCCACCAGCCCCGACTGAACCATGTACCAGCCCAATGCGCCCTGGAACCCGCCGAGGAAAAGCAGCGCGGCGAGCCGCACGCCGTAGCCGCGCGGGATCGCCCGCCGCACCGCGAACCACGCCAGCGGGAGCGCGAACGCCAGCCCGATTAGTCGCCCGAGCAAGCGGTGGATCCATTCCCAGAAATAGATCGTTTTGAACGCTGCAAGATCCATTCCCGCAGGGCCGTTGATCTCGCGAAATTCAGGCGTGGCCTGATAAAGCGCATATTCGGCGTTCCAGTCAGCGGCGTTGAGCGGCGGCAGCGCGCCCGCGACCGGTTTCCATTCGGTGATCGACAGCCCGCTCTCGGTCAGGCGCGTGATTCCGCCGATGACCACCATCGCCAACACCAGCCCGGCGACGAACAAGAGCCATGTCGCCAGCGCGCGGGGACGGGTGCGAATTGGCGAGAGGGGGGCGGGCATCGCGGCGCGCTATGGCCTTCCGGACTGCGTCTGCCAAGGCGCTAGCGTCCGTTTCAGAGTGACGGCACCTATTGAGCGAAGCGGAAACAAACTCTAAACCGCGCAATGTGATGTTGTATCTTGGCCGATGTAGCTTTATATCAGCGCATAATGGTTCAGCATACGCTCGCGATTCACCGGCTCGACCGGTTTGCGATCGGCCTTTCGGGGCTGTGCGTGGTGCATTGCATTGGCACTTCGGTAGTGCTGGCGTTGCTCGCCTCGGCCGGCGAAAGCCTTGGCGCGCCATGGATCCATGAGGTCGGGCTGAGCCTGGCGATGTTGATCGGGGCGTTCGCGCTTGGCCGCGGGATTCTCGATCATGGCTTCATGATGCCCAGTGCGGTCGGCGGGCTCGGGCTTGGGGTAATGGCCGGCGCACTGACCCTGCCGCATGACGGGACCGAAGCGATCTATACCGTGGTCGGGGTCGCGATCCTGGCGCTCGGCCACGACCTCAACCGCCGCGCGGTCTGTTAGGCCGTCGTGCTCGTCGCGTCGGGCCGGCGCTTGGGCGCGGTAGCGCGGGGGCTCGTTCATCGTTGAGTGACCGCGAGGCGTCGGCGCTTGTTGATCGCCGTGCGAGAGCTTATCTTGCGCATCATGGGACGACACGATCATCACGACCATAAGGGCGATGAGCTGTTCGACGCGGCGAAAGCGCATCTGGTGTCGCGCGGCGAACAATGGACCGACATGCGCGCCGCAGTGTTTGAATCGCTTGCCTTATTCACCAAGCCGGCCAGCGCCTATGACATCGCCGAAGCGGTGTCGAAGGCCAAGGGGCGACGAGTCGCGGCCAACAGCGTCTATCGCATTCTCGACCTGTTCGTCGGGTCCAACCTCGCCCGCCGGGTCGAAAGCGCCAATGCCTACGTCGCCAACGCCCATCCGGCGTGCCTGCACGACTGCATCTTCCTGATCTGTGATATCTGTGGCCAGACGACCCACATCGACGATGACAAATTGTCGGACGGGGTACGCGACGCGGCCTTGAGCACCGGCTTCGCACCGACCCGCCCGGTGATCGAAGTGCGCGGCACCTGCGAGGATTGCAGCTAGGGTTCGACTGGCGCTGCGCGCGGGGCTTTGGACGTTCAGCGTTTCGACCATTTGCTAGTAGAGCTGACGCTCTACCGCTCCTTGGACTCTTTCCGAATTGGTGGTAAATGCGAAATTAACGAAAGCGTGGCCGGAGCGGCGGCGCGGTCACCAGTCCAGGCAGATCAGCGGGGGAGCCCAACATGTCTGAATTCGCATCGGCCCGAGCGCAGTTCAGGATCGCCCTGGCCGGACTGATGTTTGCAGCAAGTCCGGCGATCGCCGCCCCCGGTGACCCCATTGCGGGCCGCTATATTTGCGTTTTCAAGCCTGGCCCGATCAGTGCGGGGCTCGAAGCGCGTCAATCGGTTGCCGAAGTGGGCGGATCGGTGACTCATGTTTACAGTTTCGCGATCAAAGGTTTCGCCGCTGCGATGTCGGACACCGCTGCGGCGAGGATCGTCGAACGGAACCGATTGATCGCCTATTGCGAGCAGGACCGCCTTGCCGGGATCGGGCTCGTCGGCCGTCCGGGCGGCACGACAACCCCGCCCGCACAAATTGTCGGCAGGAATATCACCCGCGTCGGCGGGCCCGGCGACGGCACCGGCCGGACCGCTTGGGTGATCGATAGCGGCATTGATCTCGACCACCCTGACCTGGTCACCGACCCCACGCGCAGCCGAAGCTTTCTAGCGCGCGATTCCTCTCCTGAGGATGCCAACGGTCATGGCACCCACGTCGCCGGGATTATCGCTGCTCGCAACAATTTGATTGGAGTGGTCGGAGTTGCGGCCGATGCGACGGTGGTTTCGCTCAGGGTCCTCGACAAGCGCGGGTCGGGTCCTGACTCGGGGGTCATCGCGGCAATCGACTATCTCGCGCAGCAAGTCGACGCGGGGTTCGCTTCGCCGGGGGACGTCGCCAATTTGAGCCTAGTCACCAGCGCGATGGAATCGATGGATGCGGCGGTCGTCGGACTCGCCTCGCGGGGCGTGCGAGTGACGATCGCGGCAGGCAATAGCGCAGCTAACGCGAATAATTATTCGCCGGCGCGGGCCAATGGAGCCAATGTCTATACAGTTGCGGCAATCGAGGACGGGGACATCTGGGCATATTATTCGAACTATGGGCAGCCGCCGGTCGATTACGCCGAGCCGGGCTCGGCGATCGTTTCGACGGTTCTCAACGGCGGATACGGCTCGAAGACTGGAACATCGATGTCTGCTCCGCACCTCGCCGGGATCTTGCTCCTCGGAAGCGCCGTTAACGGTGGGTCGGTTTCCAATCGAGGGCAAACCTACCCGATCGGAGTTCGCTGACCCCTCGCCAATTGCGGCAAGAAGGGCTCGAACTCCAAGCGTGGTAAAGTGGAGAGGGCTTTCGCTTTCGCAGGAGCACAAAGCGGGTTAGAGCGCTGATATGTCAGAACGTCCCGACACGCCGCTGCTCGATACGGTCCAATCGCCTGCCGACATCCGTGCAATGCACCGCAACCAGCTTCGTCAGCTATCCGATGAATTGCGCCAGGAGATGATCTCGGCGGTGTCGGTGACCGGCGGGCATCTCGGCGCCGGGCTTGGCGTGGTCGAGCTGACCGTCGCGGTCCACCATGTGTTCGACACCCCGGGCGACAAATTGATCTGGGACGTCGGGCATCAGGCCTATCCGCACAAGATCGTCACCGGGCGCCGTGACCGCATGCGCACGCTGCGCCAGGGTGGGGGCCTGTCGGGCTTCACCAAGCGCTCTGAAAGCGAATATGATCCGTTCGGCGCGGCGCACAGTTCGACTTCGATCTCGGCCGCGCTCGGTTTTGCGATTTCGAACAAGCTCGCCGACCGTCCCGGCCGCGCGATCGCAGTGATCGGCGACGGGGCGATGTCGGCGGGCATGGCCTATGAGGCGATGAACAATGCCGAGGCGGCGGGTAACCGGCTGATCGTCATCCTCAACGACAATGACATGTCGATCGCGCCGCCGGTCGGCGGGCTGTCGCATTATCTGGCGCGGCTGGTGTCGTCGGGCAAATATCTGACGGTGCGCCAGTTTGCCCAGCGAATCGCGCGCAAGCTGCCTGACACGCTCCACCGTGCAGCGCGCAAGGCCGAGGAATATGCCCGCGGCATGGCCACCGGCGGGACCTTGTTCGAGGAGCTGGGCTTCTATTATGTCGGGCCGGTCGACGGGCACGACGTCGACGGGCTGGTCGAAATCCTCGAGAATGTCCGCGACGCCGCCGAGGGGCCGATGCTGGTCCATGTCGTGACCAAGAAGGGCAAGGGCTATCCCCCGGCCGAGGCCGCCGCCGACAAATATCATGGCGTGGTCAAGTTCGACGTGGTCTCGGGGGTCCAGTTGAAGGCTCCGCCAGCCGCGATGAGCTATACCAATGTCTTCGCTCATGCCCTGATGACCGAGGCGGCTCGCGACGAAAAGATTGTCGCGATCACCGCCGCGATGCCCTCGGGTACCGGCCTCGACAAGTTCCAGGCGAAATTTCCCGACCGGACGTTCGACGTCGGGATTGCCGAGCAGCATGCGGTGACCTTTGCTGCGGGCCTTGCGGCCAATGGCCATCGCCCGTTCTGCGCAATCTATTCGACCTTCCTCCAGCGCGCTTACGACCAGGTGGTCCACGACGTCGCGATCCAGAATTTACCGGTGCGCTTCGCGATGGACCGCGCCGGGCTGGTCGGCGCCGATGGCTGCACCCATGCCGGTGCGTTCGACCTCGCATATTTGTGCACCCTGCCCAATTTCGTCGTGATGGCGCCGTCGGATGAAGCCGAACTGTGCCATATGGTCCACACCATGGCGCTTCACGACAGTGGGCCGAGCGCGGTGCGCTATCCGCGCGGCGAGGGGCGCGGGGTGGCGCTGCCGCAAGTCCCGCTTGAGCTCGAGATCGGCAAGGGGCGGGTCATTCGCGAAGGGCGACAGGTCGCGATCCTGTCATTGGGAACCCGACTTGAGGAAGCCGAGAAAGCCGCCGCGCAATTGGAGGCGATGGGGCTGTCGACGACCATCGCCGATTTGCGCTTCGCCAAGCCGCTCGACGGCGAATTGATCAGGCGCCTGCTCACCACCCACGAAGTCGCGGTGACGATCGAGGAAGCGAGCATCGGCGGGCTTGGCGCGCATGTTTTGACGCTGGCGAGCGACGAGGGGCTGATCGACGCGGGGCTCAAGCTCCGCACGATGCGGCTCCCCGACCGATTCCAGGACCATGACAAGCCCGACAAACAGCACGACGAGGCTGGCCTGACCGCGCCGCATATCGTCGACACGGTGCTCAAAGCGCTGCGTCGGAATAGCGTTGGAGTTGCCATCGCGGTCGAAGAAGGCGTCCGAGCCTGATGCAACGCGGCTGGCGCGGATGGGCTCGGCTGGCGTTGTATGTCCTTGGCGCGTTACTCGTGCTCCTGACCCTCCTCCCGCTGTGGGAGACCGATCGCTGGTGGGTGCGGCTATGGGATTATCCTCGCCTGCAGGTGGCCGCGTTGCTGCTGCTGTTCACTGTGCTGCTGGCGTGGGTCGGGCCGCGCCGGGGACGGCTATTCTGGACTGGCGGGGGCACGATGCTCGCCGCTTTGGTGTGGCAAGCGACGCATTTCATTGCCTATTTCCCGCCGTGGCCGAAGCAGGTGGCGAGCGTCGAAAATTGCCCCGCAGGGCGTTCGATCGAGCTGCTTAACGCAAATGTGCTGCTCGACAATCATCGCTATGCCGATTTGATCGCGCTGGTCGAGCGAACCGATCCCGATGTTGTGCTGCTGCTCGAGCCGGGGCTCGACTGGGAGCGGGCGATTCAGCCGCTCCACGCGCGTTATCCGTTTCGGATCGGCGAGCCGGTGCCCAACAGTTACGGAATGATCCTGCTGTCGCGTTTGCCGATGGAGGCACAAGTGCTTCACCGGCTGCAGGCCGGGGTGCCGTCGATCAAGGCGAGGCTGCAGATGAGTGGCGGCGAGGTGATCGACCTCCAGGGGCTTCACCCGGAGCCGCCGTTTCCAGGCGACGACAGCGGCGAGCGCGATGCCGAGCTGGTCGCGGTCGGGCGCGAGGTGCGGAGCAGCGGGCGCGCGACCCTGGTGCTTGGCGATTTGAACGATGTCGCCTGGTCGCGGACCTCGAAGCTTTTCCTTCAAGTCAGCGGGATGAACGATCCGCGCGTCGGGCGCGGCTTGTATCCGACGTTCAACGCCAGATATCCGCTGCTGCGCTGGCCGCTCGACCATATGTTCGTGACGCCGCACTTCAGCTTGCAGCAGATCGACAAGCCCGATGCGATCGGGTCCGATCATTTCCCGATCCTCTACCGCGTGTGCCTGACCGAGCCGGCGGGCAAAAGGCTCGTTCCGGTCAAGGCCGAGCGCGAAGTCCTGGAGGACGCCCGCGAGGAGGTCAGCGAAGGTATCCAAGAGCGCGTCGAGGAAAACCTTGGCCAATAAGATCCGCGCCGACCAGTTGCTGGTAGTTCGGGAACTGGCCGAAAGCCGCACCCGCGCACAGGCGCTGATTCTTGGCGGCAAGGTGTTCTGTGGCGACCGGATGGTGGCCAAGGCGGGCGATCTGCTGCCCGAGGATGCCGAACTGACGGTCAAGGGGCGCGACCATCCGTGGGTGTCGCGCGGCGGGATCAAGCTTGATCATGGGCTCAACCATTTCCACTTCGACGTGGCGGGGGCGGTGGCAATCGACGTGGGCTCGTCGACCGGCGGGTTCACCGATGTGCTGCTGAACCGCGGAGCGGCGCGGGTTTACGCGATCGATGTCGGAACCAATCAACTGGCGTGGAAATTGCGCCAGGATGAGCGCGTGATCGTTCATGAGAAGACCAATGCGCGGACCCTGGACGCGACGATCGTTCCCGAGCCGGTCGATGTGGTGGTGTGCGACGCGAGCTTCATCGCTTTGTCGAAAGTGCTCGGTGCAGCGCTTGGCCTGGCGAAGTCGGGCGCAAAGCTGGTCGCGCTGGTCAAGCCGCAGTTCGAAGCGGGGCGCGGCGAAGTCGGCAAGGGCGGCGTGGTGCGCGATGCCAGAGTGCACGCGCGCGTTTGCGAGCAGGCCATGGAATGGGTCGCATCGCAAGGTTGGGAGGTGCTTGGCGCGACCCCGAGCCCGATTACCGGCCCTGAGGGCAATGTTGAGTTCCTGCTCGGCGCAAACAAGGAGGACGGCCATGGCGAGTGACGTGCGCGACGACCGCGGATTGTGGCGAAAGGCGCTGATCACCGTGCCGACGATCGTCATCGTCGGGGCGCTGATCGGACTCGCGTCGAACAACGGGTTCGCCAACGCGTGGTACGCGCCGCTGCAAAAACCGGGCTTCCAGCCCCCGGGCTGGGTGTTCGGAGCGATGTGGGCGACGCTCTACACGATGATGGGCATTGCGCTCGCCGCAATCCTGGATGCGCCGGAATCGAAGTCGCGCAGTCGCTCGCTAATTTTGTTCTTCGTCCAGTTGGCGCTCAATTTCGCCTGGTCACCGATCTTTTTCGGAGGCGGGATGATCGACGTCGCGTTCCTCGTGATCCTCGCGATCGATGTGCTGGTTATCATGACGATCATAGCCTTCTGGAAGGTTCGCCCACTGGCGGGAGCGCTCCTGCTTCCCTATCTGGCATGGTTATGTGTGGCGACGGCGCTCAATCTTGAAACCGGTCGCCTCAATCCGGGCGCGGACCGCGCGCCGCTGGGAATGACAGGAGCTTGAAATGCAGTCCGAAAATCGGATGTTCGACGATCTGGTCAAGATGATGAACGGCTTTGCCGGGACCGTCGCCGGGGTCGGCCGCGAGGCCGAAGGATCGATGCGCGAGAAAATGCGCGAATGGGTCGGCGGAATGGATTTTGTCAGCCGCGAGGAATTTGATGCGGTCAAGGCAATGGCTGCCGCTGCGCGCGATGCAAATGACGCTTTGGCCAAGCGGATCGCATTGCTCGAGGCGGCCGCTGCGTCGGCCAAGCCAAAAGCGCCGCCGCGCGCCAAACCCGGAGCCTGAGTGCTGGACGTGACCGAAGACGAAGGCGAGCGCGACGATGGCGCCCCGATCGAAGTGCTCGAACAATATTTCGAAGCGCGCGGATGGGCGTGCGAGCGCACCGGTGAAGGCGAGATCGTCGCCTCGGCGCCGGGCAGCTGGGCGCAATATGAGCTTCGCGGGGTGTGGCGCCCCGAAGATGCGGTGCTGCAGTTCCTGACCTTTCCGGACATCAAGGTCGGGCCGGAAAAGCGCGGCGCGATCTATGAGACGCTGGGGCTGATCAACGAGCAACTCTGGCTCGGCCATTTCGAGCTGTGGTCGGGCTCGGGGCTGATCGTCTTTCGCCATGCCGCTCTGTGCGATGCCGGGGGCGACGGCGATGGGCTGACGATCGAGCAGGCCGAAGCCATCGCCGAAGCCGCAATCGAAGAATGCGAGCGCTTCTATCCGGTATTCCAGTTCGTGCTGTGGGGCGGCAAGTCGCCGAGCGAAGCGATCGCCGCGGCGCTGATCGAGACGGTCGGCGAGGCGTGAGCGACGTAGCGCTTCCCACGCCGAGCTGGTTCGTCGGCTGCGGCAATATGGCCGGCGCGATGGTCGAGGGGTGGCGCGCTGCGGGCCTCGACCTTGGCGGCGTGACGGCGATCCGCCCAAGCGGGCGAGAGGTGCCGGGGGTGCGCACTTTGCGCGATCTGCCCGATGATGGCGCAACGCCCAAATGGGTCATGTTGGGGTTTAAACCACAGAAACTCGATGAGGTCGTCCCCGGCCTTGCGCCGAAACTTGGCCGCGAAACCGTCCTGGTTTCGTTGCTCGCAGGGGTCGAGGCGGCGACCTTGGCGCGCCGCTTTCCCGGCGTGGCGGCAATCGTCCGCGCGATGCCGAACCTGCCGGTGAGCGAAAGGCGCGGCGTGATCGCGCTGTACAGCGAGGATGCCGATGCGTCGAAGCGTGCGCAGGTCGGGGCGCTGATCGGGTTGCTTGGCCTCGCCCCCTGGGTCGAGACCGAGGCGGAGTTTGGAGCGATCGGCGCAATTGCCGGATCGGGCCCGGCATATGTCGCGCGGATGATCGAAGCGCTGGCGAAGGCGGGGGTCGCCAAGGGTCTTGCGCCGGACCTTGCGGGCGCGATTGCATTGGCCACGGCGGGCGGGACCGCAGCGATGGCCGAGGCGAGCGGCGAGTCGATGGCGGCGCTGGCGAAGAGGGTCGCGAGCCCGAACGGAACCACCGAGGCCGGACTTGCGGTGCTCGATGGAGATCATGCGCTTGACGGTTTGATCGGCCGGGTGATCGACGCGGCAACCGCGCGCGGCGCTGAACTGGCCGCTGCGGCGCGTGGCTAGAGTCTGTTTCCGCTTCGCTGGTGCGCCGCCGCCCTCCGCTGCCGTTCAACGACGCTTCGCGCCGCTGGAGGCGTGGCAAATTCACCCGCCCCCTTACCCGGCCTCCCATAGAATATTCTGATCGGGGGGCCGGGTAGGGGGGCGGGCTGGAACCGTCTCACTGAAACAGCCCAAAGCAGGCACGCGATTGATTCGCCGGGGCGGCTGCCCTAGGCGGTGCGCTCGATTTTCAGGCAGGGGATGATATGGCCGACGAGCACAGTTTCGACGACCGCGACGGTTGGATCTGGTTCGACGGAACGCTCGTGCCGTGGCGCGAGGCCAATGTCCATATCCTGACCCACGCGATGCATTACGCTTCTTCGGTGTTCGAGGGTCAGCGAGCCTATGGCGGGACGATCTTCAAGCTATCCGAACATAGCGCGAGGCTGCGCAACAGCGCGTCGCTGATCGGCTTCGAGCTGCCGTGGAGCGTCGCCGAGATCGACGCGGCATGCAACGCGGTGCTCAAGGCCAATGGGCTGAGCGATGGCTATGTCCGCCCGGTGGCATGGCGCGGGTCCGAGCAGATGGGGGTCAGCGCCCAGCGGACCAAGCCGCACATGGCGATCGCGGCATGGGAATGGGGCAAGTATTTTGATCCCCAACTGGCCGCCAAGGGCATCCGGCTCAATATCGCGCCGTGGCGGCGGCCGGCGCCCTACACCGCGCCGGTTCATGCCAAGGCGGCCGGACTTTACATGATCTGTACCCTGTCGAAGCACCATGCCGAAGATCGCGGCTTCAACGATGCGCTGATGCTCGACTGGCGTGGTCAGGTGGCTGAGGCGACCGGAGCCAATGCCTTCTTCATTCGCGATGGCGTGATCCACACCCCGACCCCCGATTGCTTTCTCGACGGGATTACGCGGCGGACTGTCATCGACCTTGCCCAGCGCCGCGGGGTCGAAGTCGTCGAGCGCGCAATCTGGCCCGAGGAACTCGAAAGCTTTGAACAATTCTTCCTCACCGGAAGCGCGGCCGAAGTGACCTTCGTCGGCTCGGCCGGTCCGTGGAATTTCGAGGTAGGCGACCTGTCGCGGCAATTGGCGAGCGATTATGATGATCTGGTCAATCGCCGTCTCCCCAACGCCTGACCCCTTTTCACAAGCGCCGACGCGGCTATAAGCCCGCCGGCAGCGTTCGCACGCGCATCACGCTGTTGGGGCGTCGCCAAGTGGTAAGGCACCGGCTTTTGATGCCGGCATTCGCAGGTTCGAATCCTGCCGCCCCAGCCAGCGCCCGTTTCGGTCAGGAGCACTTTCAGCCGAAACTTCGTGCGAAGGGCCGGGGACTGGCCAAGCGAATCGCGCGCATAGCAGAGACGAATCGGTTCGGGCCGCCCCGGCAGCAGGAATTCTAACCGGCGCTCGAGAGCACCAGTTCGATCGCCTTGATCGAAATGCCGGTGCTCCAGCCGCCGTCGGTCTCGGCTCCAGCGTCGACAATGTCCGCTGCAAGCACGTTTGCGCCTGCTGCGTGGAGCCGTTTCGCGATTGCGGCGCCAATGCCCGATGCCGCTCCGGTGACAATTGCGGGCTTGCCGGCAAGGTCGAACATGAGGTCAGAACTCCAATTGGGCGGGTGCCGGAAGGCCTAATTGCCGCATCAGCGACGCCGTATCCCACAGGCTGCGTTCGAGCACGATCTTGTCGCCATTAAACGCATGGATCGTGATTCCGCGAACAGTTGTGGTCTTTCCGGTCGCCGGGAGCCCGAGAAAATCACTTCTGTGCTCTATCGTCCAAGTCCACTCAAGCGCTCCACCGCGTTCATCGCCATGGTAGCGCACCGCATCGAAATGGTGGATCGATTGATCGGGATCGGCATTTTCGAAGGTCTTGAACAGCTCGCGGAGCCGAGGCTTGTCATTGTCGATACGCACGCCGAGATTCATGTCTTCATATTCGAATCTGTCGGTGTAATTCTCCATCAGCACTTCGAGATTATTGTTGAACTGCTGAAGCCAGTTCTGCTCCCATTCGAGGTTCAATCGAGGTCTCCTTATCGGACAAATTATTGCGTGGAACGAAGGCACGGCGTAGCACGTCCATGATGGGTAACCATATCCGCCGCGTCCGCTCAATCTCCGTTCGGCAAGCGCCCAACCATAAAGGACGCCAGGATATCAAACCGATCGCGAACGATCAGGCAGAGTTCCGGTGAGGTCGTACAATCGCCATGCTTGCCCATCGCCGACCCAGTTGGAACTTCGTAAGTCCGGGCAAGCCTGGCGAACGATAGATTATTTTGGCACGCAAAGCATCAATCGGGCGTAGTCAGTCATGGAAAGCGGGCGAACATGCGGCTAACATCGATCATACCATAGCTGCGGCCCGACATGGAGGTTGCAGGCAAGGTGCATCCGGCCTCGAGACCGGAGCGCCCCGATTAGGAGACGCACATTGAACCTTGAGTGGGCACGCTATTGGATCAGCCTGTTCGCTGATCGAACCGATGAGCTGATGACGCTCTATTCCCCCGAGCTCGAATTCGAGGACATTAATTTCGGTGTCAGGATCTCGAAGGATTTGAAAGCGCAGCGCGCGTTCTTCGAGAACTTCATCGTCGAGGACCCTTCGGCCAGCTACAATAAGTTCGACGTCTTTGACTATGTCGGGGACAATAAGCTCGGATCTTTCCAGTGGACCTGGGAAACCAAGCATCCCGGCGACTTCCTCGGGGTTCCCGCGGCAGGCAAGGTGACCAAGACGCGCGGAGTGACCGTGATGGGCTGGGACGACCAGGGCAAGATCATCCTCGAGCGCAGCATCTGGGACGCTATTCCAGTGCTCAAACAGCTCGGGGCGATCCCCGAGTAAGGAGTAGCAGATAGTGAAGCTTGCAGAAAAATCGGCGGTCAAGATTGGTTACGATCCGCTCGATCCCAAGGTTACGCGCAACCCCTATCCGCATTATGCCGAGCTGCGCGAGGTCGCGCCTGTCGCCTGGATCGAATCGATGCAGGGTTATGCGGTGTCGCGATGGGACGACGTGGTCGAGGTGCTGACCGAGGCGCGCACTTTTTCCTCGGCGCAATTCTGGCCGGCACTGCTTGGCGAATATGATCCGGTTCCCGAAGTGCAGCCGATGATCTCGCTCGATCCGCCCGGCCACATGCGGATCCGCAAGCTCGCTAACAAGGCGTTCGTGCCAAGCCGCGTCGGCGCGTTGCAGGGCAAGATCGACGCGGTCGCAAACGAGCTGATCGACGATATTTTCGCCAAGCATGGACGCGAAGGCGAATTCGACTTCGTGTGGGAATTTTCGGCGCTGTTCCCGGTGAGCGTGGTGGCCGACGTGATCGGAGTCGACCTCGCCCGCCGGGTCGATTTCAAGCATTGGGTCGACGATCTGCTGTCGGCGGGCAATCGCGCGGTCTACGGACCCGAGCGACTGGCCGAGATCGACAAGAGCTCGAAGGCGATACGCGCCTATTTCGAGGAAGTGCACGATCTGCGCGCCGCGACTCCCGCCGACGATCTCATCAGCGGATTTATCACCGCCGAGGTCGCGGGCGAACGGCTGACCCGGAGCGAGGTGCTCAACCTCGCCATCCTGCTCTTGATCGGCGGGGTCGAGACGACCACTAATCTGCTCGGGATCACTTTCGCGCATCTCAAGCATCATCCCGAAGCCTATGCGGCGATCCGCGCCGACCGGTCGATCATCCCGACCTTTCTCGAAGAAGTGCTTCGGTTCGACGGACCGGTCCAGATGCTGTTTCGCCATACCACCCGCGAAGTGGAGCTTGGCGGAGTGACGATCCCGAGCGGCGCGCTGGTCCTGCCGCTGCTTGGCTCGGCCAATCACGACGAGCGCAAGTTCAAGCGTTCGGAGGAGTTCGCCTACGACCGAAATCCCAAGGAAATTATGTCGTTCGGCCAGGGCCCGCATTTCTGTCTGGGGTCGTTCCTGTCGCGAATGGAAGCCAAGGCGGCGCTCGAAATATTGCTCGAACGTTTCGAGGAGCTGATCCCGATCAACGACGATGTCGAGTGGATGGACAGCTATTTCGCGCGGGGTCCCAAAACCCTGCCGGTCCGGTTCAAGGCACGGTGACCGCAGTGGAAGGGGTGATCGCCGGAGTGAAGGGCGCTGAGTACAAGGCCGGCTCGCTCGCCGCTTTGCGCGCGGGGACGGGCAACCGCGCGACCGTGAGCGGCAAGAAAATCGCGCTGTTCGAAGTCGACGGCCGCGTCGTCGCGACCCAGGGGCGCTGCCCGCATGCCAATGGCCCGCTCCATGACGGCGAAGTCGAAGGAACGGTGCTGACCTGCCCGTGGCATGGCTGGACGTTCGATCTCCATAGTGGTTTCTGCGAGGAAGATCCCGAGCTCACACTTGTCCGCTATCCAGTGCGGGTCGAGGGCGACGACATCATGGTGACGCTCTGACCGCGAGCCCGGCCTTGCGTTCCGAGCCGCAGGCGTGTGTGCCTGCGGAGTTGATCGAGCGTCTGCGCCAGGTAACCGGCGAGGCGCTGACCGGAGCCGACGTCAGGTCGCGCTATCCCGGGATGTTCATGGACCGCATCGGCGCGGGAGTGCTGGTGCGGCCGCGGACGACCGAGGAAGTCAGCCGGATCCTTGCTTTGTGCAATGCCGAAGGGCAGCCGGTCGTCGCTCAGGGCGGCATGTCGGGTTGGGTCCGCGCGACCCAGACCAATGGCGGCGAGGTAGCGATGTCGCTCGAGCGGATGAACGCGATCGAGAGCGTCGATACCGCCAACCGCACTGCGGTGGTCCAGGCGGGGGTTATCCTCGAAACACTGCAAAGCCATGTCGAACAATATGACCTTTCCTTTCCGCTCGATCTGGGCGGGCGCGGATCATGCCAGATCGGCGGCAATGCCGCGACCAACGCCGGCGGGATGCGGGTCATCCGTTACGGGATGATGCGCGAGCAGGTCCTTGGCATCGAGGCGGTGCTTGCCGACGGACGGATCATCTCGTCGATGAACTGCATGATCAAGAACAATACCGGCTATGATCTGAAACAATTATTCATCGGCAGCGAAGGGACGCTTGGGGTTATTACCAGGTTGGTTGTGAGGCTTCGCGAACTGCCGAAGAGCAGCAATACCGCGCTGGTCTGCGCATCGAGCTTCGGTCAGATCGAGCGGCTTCTTCGCCACATGGATGCCGGACTCGGCGGATTGCTGAGCGCGTTCGAGATGGTCGACAATAGTTTCTACCGGGTCAACACCGACGGCGGGCGCAACGACGCACCGCTGCCTGCGGACAAGCCATTCTATGCGATTATCGAGGCACTCGGATCGAGCCAGGAGCGTGACACCGCTTTGTTCGAGGAGGTGCTTGCGAGCGCGTCGGAA
>JANPMU010000239.1:0-4928 GCA_031427095.1 Sphingomonas sp. | reverse complement strand
CGCAACGCCCGGTCGGCGCGCGAGGACTAATCCTGCGGAGACTCGAGGGGCGGACGGTCCGTCCCCAAACGTCCATGGAGATTGAAATGCGTATATTCACGCTACTCGCAGGCGCGGCTGCGGCGATCGCGCTGGCCAGCCCGGCGGCGGCGGCCGATCATGTCGTCAAGATGCTCAACAAGGGCAAGGTCGGCATGATGGTGTTCGAGCCGGCACTGGTGAAGGTCGCCCCGGGCGACACGGTCACCTTCATTCCGACCGACAAGAGCCATAATGTCGAAAGCATCGCCGGAATGATTCCAGGCGGCGCAATGGCGTTCAAGGGAAAGATGAATCAGCCGCTCAAGGTGACTTTCTCGAAGCCCGGCCTCTACGGTTATAAATGCCTGCCGCATTACGGCATGGGAATGGTCGGCGCGGTCGTTGTTGGCAACGCCGGCAGTAACCTCGCGGCGGCGCAGAAAGTCAGCCATCCGGGCAAGGCGAAGCAGGTGTTCGGCGGGCTGCTCCGGTAGACGTCGGCGCGCAGCGCATCCCTGATCGCATACCACTGAGAGGGCGGGAGGCGTCGGTCGAAAGGCCGGCGCCTTTCCTTGTGTCTGGTGAGTTTGGGGATTGCGGCCCCAGGCGCGCAACCAAGAACCAAGAAATGCGGCGACGGAGTGGGGTCCGTCGCCGCGAAGGCATCATGGTCAAGGCGGATGTCTCAGTGCCCTGAATTCTCGCCGGATTCAGCCTTCTGGTGCGGGCGGAAGATCTCGGGCCGCTCGGGACCTTCGACGACCAGCAAGCCCTTCAGTCCGCGCTCCATCCGCGACAGCGCATGGTCGACGAGGACATAGCGACCCGGGACGTCGACCTTGAACTCGGCCATGGCCGCGCCGCCGGGCGGAACGGTCATGGTCTGGACATCGGTCATCGGCGGGAAGGTCAGCGAAGCGAGCGGATAGGCTTTGTCGAAGATCTCGCCAATGACATGGAAGCTCGAGGTCTTGTTGGGTCCGCCGACGCCGAAGAAGATGCGCACGGTTTCGCCGCTCTTGGCGGTCAGCGGCGCCTTGGCGAGCGCGTCGGCGGCGCCGTTGAAGACATAATATTCAGGGGTTTCGGCGAGTAATTTGTCGATGCTCTCGGTCAGCAACCCTTCGGTGCCGTGCGCCTGCTCGGTATAGATCTCGCCCTGCATGACATAAAATTCGCGATCGGCCTTGCTGAGGCCGCCTTCGGGTTCGACCAGGATCAGCCCGTACATGCCGTTGGCGATATGCTGCGCGACCATCGGCGTCGCGCAATGATAGACGTACAGGCCGGGGTTGAGCGCCTTGAAGCTGAAGCCCTTGCTTTCGCCTGGCGCGGCAACGGTCGCCGAGGCGCCGCCGCCCGGTCCGGTAACGGCGTGGAAATCGACGTTGTGCGGGACCGTGCTGTCATGCGCATTCTTCATCGTCACTTCGACCGTGTCGCCGACGCGGACGCGGACGAACGGCCCCGGTACTTTGCGGTTGAAGGTCCAGTATTGATAGGTCGAGCCGTCGGCGAGCTGGCCGGTGACTTCGACCGTTTCAAGATCGACCTTGACCGTTGCCGGCCCACGGCGGGCGAGCGGTCCAGGAAGATCGGCGGCGCTGCGGACGATGTCGGCAACTGCGGGCGCTTGCGCGACTTCGGCGGCGAGCGCCGGTGACGCCGCGAGCAATACTGCGGCGGTCGTCGCGAGGAGGAGGTTCAGTCGGGACATCGATCATTTCCTTTGTTCACTGTTCAATCAAGACCGACCTAGGCGTCCTGTTCGACGGGCGAATTGCGCAGCATCAATTGCGCCAGGAAACAGCCAGAATTGATCTGGATCATGGGAAGTGCGAGGTCAGCCTTCCGCCAACTGCTCGAGCCGCTCGCGGTCGACAAAGCGGATCGTCTGGGTGGTCGTCAGCCGGATCAGGCGCGATGCCTTCAATGCGCTCAATTCGCGGCTGACGGTCTCGATCCTCAGGCCGAGATAGTCGGCAATGTCGCTCCGCGACATCGGAAGCGTGATGTCGCCTTCCAGCTCCTCACCGCTACCCGACGATATGCGCCGCGCATCGAGCATGAGGAGGAATGAGGCCACCCGCTCGGCGGCGGTCTTGCGGCCGAGCAGCACGACCTGCTGTCGCGCGGCGGCAAGCTCATGCGCGGCGATCGCATAGAGGCGCCGCTCGAGGCGCGGATGAGTATCGACAAAGGCATCGAAGCGCGCACGCGAAAACTGGCACAGTTTCGAGGGAATGATCGCCTCGGCGGTGAAGGCGTGCTCGTCCTCCATCGTGATCCCGAGAAAGTCGCCCGGGAAAAGGAAGCCGGCGATCTGGCGGCGGCCGTCGGGGAGCAGCTTCGACAGCCGCAGAACGCCCGATGTCAGATTATAGACATAAGTGGCGATGTCGCCTTCGAAGAAGATGGTATCGCCCGAGGCGCGAGCGACGGTCGTGCCGCTCGCCTTGAACTCCCTGAGCTCATCGCGGTTGAGGACGCCGCAGATCGCCTGAAGGCGCGCTGCGCAGTCAAAGCACGGATGACCCGCTTCAAGCATCGTCCCTCCGGGGATTGGCAGCATCTCCATTCAACTATTCCCCGTTTCTGAAACGACATGAGGCAGATCAAAGTGTCGCCCTTCAAATCAGGGCATGATCACGGCGTAACATGAGCCAGGGTAGCCGACGATGCCGATATTCTCCGTAGTTGACATGGACGAAAATGCGTTTGCCGCAGCTTATCCTTTGGTCCGTACGGTCGCGCCCGAGGTGTCCGCAGAGCAATGGTCGGATTATGCGCGCAAGCTCGGTAGCGAAGGCGGATTGCTCGGGCTGACCGGGGCGGATGGCGCGCTGTTCGGTTTCCTCAGCTATCGCAAAGGCGTCACGCTTCGCCACGGGCGCGTGCTTCACATCGATAATTTCGTGACCTTTGAACTTAATCGCGCCGCTCCGGGCCGTCAGGCGTTGTGCGAAGCCGTCGAAGTGCTGGCGCTCAAGCAGGGATGCACGACGATCGAAATCAGGCTGGATAGCCGCGGCTATGCCGATGGCGGCGCGACCAAGGCGCAGGGCTGGTTGAACCTCGGCCACAGTCTTGACGCGGTGGTGTTCACAAAAACGCTGGAGGCCGGTGGCGAGCTGCTCGAACCACTATCTCGGCATGGGTCCGCAGCTTGAGGACTCAAGGCCGTCCGTCGGGTCGCGCGCCGACCAGTTTTGGACCGTAAGCGAGCACGAACAGGAGGAACGCGCCGCCCCACAGCAGCCCGGCGACCTCAATCACGCGCATGGGTTCGAACGGGATCAACGGGGCCGCGACGCGGAGTGCGGCGCCGAGCGTGACAAGCGCATAGATCGCGATCGTCGGACCGTCAGCGCGAAGCGCGCGGCCGGTGTGACCGAGCGTCGCGCGGGTCATCACCGAAAGTGTCATCGACGCCATCGCCCCCGCAGTCAGCGCATGCAAAGCCGAGGTCCGGGGAAATGCGGGATCGAATATGCTTACCCCGAGTAGCAATAGTCCGAGCGGTAGCCAGGCGTAGGAGATGTGCAGGATCACGACGAGCGGATCGCGCCAGGTGCGGTATCCGGACCATCGGGCAAGGCGGACCGCATGCATCACCGCCGCGAACAATAATAGCGCAGCCGTCGCGGATTGGTCGGGCGCGGCGACCCAGCCGATGAGGGCAACCGCGAGGCTAGCCAGCGACAATTTGTCGAACCGGTCGGGCTGGCCCGGCAATCCGGTTTCGCAGCCCTGCTTGCTGAGCCAGTTGCGGGTGAAGGACGGAATGATCCGCCCGCCGATCAGCGCGATCAGCGCGAGCACCAGTCCGAGGCCCGCGCGCCAGCCGACGCCTTCGCCGACGGCCAGCCCGATCGCTTCGGCATGATCGAAGGCGCTGGCCGTGGCGAGGAGCAGGATGACGATCACAATCGGGAAATTGCGGTTCTTGGCGGCGATCACCTCGCGCGCCGCGACGACGAACAGGACGAGCAGGAAGCCGACATCGAGCGCGAACGCGGTCCATGGTCCGACGACCGCCGAAAACAGCACCGCCAGACGCGCCGCGAACCACAAGCCGACCAACGCGGCCAGGCGCCCGCCGGTGACCGGCAAGCGTCCGGTCCAGTTGGGGATCGCGGTCAGCAGGAAGCCGGCGATGACCGCGGCGAGATAGCCGAACAGCATTTCGTGGCGATGCCAGGCGAGCGGGTCGAATGCGGTCGGCAGCGACAGCGCACCCGTCAGCGCTCCGATCCACAGCGCCAGCACCGACAGTGCCCACAGCGCGCCGCCCAGAAAGAACGGCCTGAACCCGCCGCGCAAAATCGCGGGATATTGCGCCAATCGGTCGAGGCGCGGGCGTTCGGGGTTCATTGGCATCGCGCCTTCAAATTGGCCCGGCCGCCGATTGACCTGCGGCCGGGCAGTGCATCATTTATTCCGCCGGGACCAGGGTCGGTTCTGTGCCAGTCCATTTGGCGCCACGGCGGGGGACGAGCAGCCGGAACGCGAACAGTGCCAGCATCACCGCACCCATGCTGAAGACGATGTCGCCGGGCACCCGCATCCACACCAGGGTTTCCATCACCGTGCCGTGGATGATCTCGGGCGACCGCGCGTACCAGAAGCTGTTCGTGATGCTGTGATAGGCCTGGTAGATCCCGGCCGGGACCAGGCTCAAGAAGACCATCATCGCCAGCCCGCCGTTGAGCGCCCAGAAGGTCGGTTTCAACAGCGCGTCCGACCACACCGCCGAGCGATAGGCGGTGCGCAGGCAGAACAGCATCAGCCCGATTCCGAGCATCCCGTAAACCCCGAACAAAGCGGCATGGGCATGGGCGGGCGTCATGTTGAGACCCTGGATGTAATAGAGCGAAATCGGCGGGTTGATGGCGAAGCCGAGTACG
>JANPMU010000238.1:0-1970 GCA_031427095.1 Sphingomonas sp. | reverse complement strand
GGAACGCAACAGGTTAGCCACACAAATCTATGATCTGGGTTGAAATATTTTCTTCATGATCGAACGGGGCATCGCCAGATCGGCGGTTTACCGATGCTGCGCGACGAATGTCGGCCTGTTCATCTTGCCGACATGTTGCGGGATTACCACATCGGAACGACGCTTTGTCGCTCGATATTGCGATCGAAGGCATATCCTAACAGGAGAATTTCGTGATAAATCATTTGCTTACCATATTGGTCGCAATCGCCTCGACCCCGACCACCCCGATCCTTGCCGCGCCGGTGTCGGCTCCTGGCGCGAATGTCCGCGCGCCGCGCCCGATCACGCGCACCGAATTCCTTCGCGACCTCGACGCCAATTACAAACGGCTCGACGCCAACAATGACGGCGGTGTCACCCAGGCCGAGGTCCAGGCCGCCCAGGCGCGCGCCGAGCAAGCGGTCGATGCGGTCATGATCAAGCGCCGCGATGAAGCGTTTCGCCGTCTCGACACCAACAAGGACGGCCAGTTGAGCCTCGCCGAGTTCAACGCCGGCTCGCCGATCGCGCCGCGGCCCAGGGCCAATCCCGGCCAGGTCATCCAGCGGATGGATGTCAACAAGGACCAGCAGGTCAGCCCCGCCGAATTCCGCGCGCCGTCGCTCGCCATGTTCGACAAGATGGACCTCAACCGCGACGGCACGGTCAGCGTCGACGAGCAGAAAAAGGCCCGCCCTGCAGCGCGCTAAGTCTTGCCGCTTTATCCGTTTGCCTGAAAAAGCGGCGGGCCGCACCATGGCGGCCCGCCGCTCGTCGTGGAGTGGAACGCGCCGCGCTTCGCTTATATTCGGCGGCAAAATAGCCACCTTCCCCTGAACCGCCGACGCGTTTACAAGCGGCTTATCCCCGGGGAGCCAGCTTGTGGCTGAGAGGTGCGCGTTGCGGCGCACGACCCGTCGAACCTGATCCCGTTCACGCGGGCGGAGGGAGAGGACGAACGCAGCCAGTCCGGGGGACTGGCGAGTACGGCCTCCGCCCTCTCCGATACTGGAGAATGACATGGCCGATATCCCCGCTCGCACCGAAGCCCCGCTTGCCACCCCTGCCGTCACCACCGGCCCGATCCGCGGCAGCCGCAAGATTCACGTCGGCCCCTTGAAGGTCGCGATGCGGAGCGTTCATCTCGAACCCTCGTCGGGCGAGCCGCCATTGAACCTCTACGACACCAGCGGTCCCTACACCGACCCGGCCGTCACGATCGACATCAACGCCGGTCTCGCCGAATTGCGCCGCGACTGGATTCATGCGCGCGGTGATGTCGAAGAAGTCGCCGCCCGCCAAACCCGCCCCGAAGATAATGGCCAGCTCGGCCCCGACCGTTCGGGTGGAGTCGCGCCCTTCCCCAACGTTCGCCGCCGCGTCCTGCGCGCCAAGCCGGGCAGCAACGTCAGCCAGATGCATTACGCCCGCCGCGGGATCATCACCGCCGAGATGGAATATGTCGCGATCCGCGAAAACATCGGCCGCGAAATGCTCCGCGACCACGTCCGCGACGGCGAGGATTTCGGCGCGTCGATCCCCGACCATGTCACCCCCGAGTTCGTCCGGGATGAGGTTGCGCGGGGCCGCGCGATCATCCCCAACAACATCAACCACCCCGAATCCGAGCCGATGGCGATCGGCCGCAACTTCCTCGTCAAGATCAACGCCAATATCGGCAATTCAGCGGTCGCATCGGACGTCGCCTCCGAAGTCGACAAGATGGTCTGGTCGATCCGCTGGGGCGCCGACACGGTGATGGACCTGTCGACCGGGCGCAACATCCACGACACCCGCGAATGGATCATCCGCAACTCGCCCGTCCCGATCGGCACCGTCCCGATCTATCAGGCATTGGAAAAGGTCGGCGGGGTCGCCGAGGACCTTAATTGGGAAATCTACCGCGACACCCTCATCGAGCAAGCCGAGCAGGGGGTCGATTATTTCAC
>JANPMU010000237.1:0-20486 GCA_031427095.1 Sphingomonas sp. | reverse complement strand
CGAGGTCGAGATGGCGCCATCGGCGACACCGCGTCCGGCAAGGTAAGCCCGCGTCGCGTCAGCACGGCGCTGCGACAGGCCGACGTTATACGCTGCCGAACCCGAGCGATCCGCGTGACCAGCCAGCATGACCTGGGCCTGGCCGGTCTGCGCATAGGCAGCTGCGGCATTGTCGAGAATGGCGACCGCTTCCGGCGTGATGTCCGACTTATCCCAGTCGAAGAACACGATGAACGGACCGGTCGCAACCACCGGCGGAGCCGGGCAAGCTTCGGTGACCAGGATCACCTGACCATTCGGGCAGGTCTGGGTCGCCGGAGGAGGCGGAGGCGGCGGCGGAGGAGGAGGAGGAGGCGGAGGCGGCGGCGCGAAGTTGAAGATCAGGCTCGCCAGCAAGCTGTGCGAACGCCACTTGGTCGTCAGTTGCGAGGTGCCGTCGTTGAAGTGGAGCTTCGCCGTATTGAAGAAGCGATACTTCAAACCAAGGTCGACATTCGGGCTGAGCGCCGTGCGCACTCCGGCAATCGCCTGCCAGGCAAAAGCCGAATCGCTATCGCTGAAGCCATTGAATCCCGTCAGTGTGTTGATCTCGGCGCGATATTTGACGCGAGCGTAGCCGGCACCACCGCCGACATAACCGCTCCAGCCGTCATCGTCACCAAAGTCGAGCAACAGATTGCCCATCGCCGACATCGCTTGAGCGCGCCCGTCGCTGTTGAAACCGGTCGCGGTCGTTAACGCCGAGGCCACAATCAGTTCCTTGACCGAAGCACGCTTGTAACCGAGCTCCGCTTCGGCACGGATCATGCCGAAGTCATAACCCGCAATCAAGTCGCCATCGAGCCCAGTCTTGTGATCGACAGTGAATGCATTGTCGATTCTCGAAGTGCCCAAATCGACGTCGAAATCGGCGTCTTCAACGAGCATCACTCCGCCTTCGACACCGACGTACCACGAATTGTCGCGGGCGAGGGCCGGTGAGGCCAACGCGGTCGATGCGAGCGCCATGGCAATGGCTAGCTTGCGCATATATATCCCCTTTCACTTGAGTTTTGAATTAGAACTGCCTGAACACTTTATGAGAGCGCAAGTTTCCACGCAAGAAGAGGAAAGAACGATGTTGTTGCCAAAAAACATCAGTTTTCAATTCTAAAATTAACAACTATCTGAAAAACAATGTTTTTAAATCATGGCGCGATCAGGCCGTGAGTTCGCATGGCCGCCAGGATAGCGGCAACGGCGCTTCTCGCCTCGATGTCGACGACACTTCCACCGGTTGCAGCGCCAATCGTTCCTCCGCGAGACCCGACGACCTGCTGACCGCCAATCTCCACCTTGGCGCCGCGCAATGTCCCCACCTCCCACGCGCTTCCTCGATAGGTCGCCGACTGGCCGCTCGACCGGATCAGCGCCGCAAGACCGTCGATCGGCGCCACGAATCTCCAGCCCGCGTCAGTGTAACCCGCAAGGCTGTTCGCTTTCCCGGCCCATGCTCCACTCGGCGCCGCGCCGATGATGTAACAGACCCCCGGCAGCGGTGCCCCCGGCGGAGCATTGCGCGGGGGGTTCCTCGACCGCTGCGGCAACGACCAGGTCGAGCGTCTGCAGGGCCTCGTTGTGAAACAATTCCTTCTGGGCCTGTCCCGGAAGGATGAACGGCAGAGCCAGCCGCTGAGAGGCGTTCATTGCAAATCTCCTATGCGAGGATGATGGTCGACATGGCCGCACGCGAAAGCGCGTAGTCGCCCAATTGTGCGACGGCGATTCCGGTCGCGCCCGAACCGAGCGCCGAAACCTGGGCGGCGTTTAGCGAGACCGCAGTGGTGCCGCTCTCAAGTTCCAGCGCTCCCGCTGTCCCGGTAATATTTATCCGGTAGCGCTCGATCGCCTCGCCGATGGGCGCGTCGATCGCATCGAGCCAGCCCCACCCGGCCCGACTCCGCCGCACCCATAGGATGTCGAGACCGGCATCGCTCCGCCGCGCGGCACGAAGGTGCACCGGGCTCGGCGGACGCAACGCCTCGCCGCTCGCCGAACGCGACACCACAAGCGGCGCGCCGACATCGCCAATCCCGAGCGCCCGCACGCTGACGACCGCCCCGAGCGACTCCTGGCCAAGCCCGATCGGGCGTAATGCTGCCGACTTGATCAATGCGAAGATCTCACCCGGAACATGCCCGCTCATCGCCCATTCGGTCCCGCGCCGGCCACGAACCAGCCGCGACAACAGGAACCGTTTCGGGCCGCTTGGGACTGCCCGGCCGTACTGGACCAATTCATTGCCGAGCACGGCGAGGTTGGACCCGGATACGAGCGCCGCGTCATCGCAATTCTCAAGCCACATCGCATCCCCGACCAGCTCAACCTCGACACTTGCCAACAGATCGAGCAGCGCGCCTTGACCATTTGCCAGCGTACCGATGGTCGTACCCATGACCGTCTCGCCGATCGCGGTCTGGCTGCTGCTGATCACTCCACCGACCGAAATCTCGATTGGAACCGGGCGCCATTCGCGTGCGCCACTGGCCGCTGCGAGGTGCAGCGTGGGACCGGTTTGCACGGTCGTTCCAAGCCCGGGAAAGTCGAACAATGCGATCCTTGTCGGCGCAGCGAGCGCGTCATAACTCCCCACCGCCCGACCCGGTTCAGCAGGCAGCGCCGCACTTTCGCGCCCGATGCGCTTGAGCTCGGCCACAATCACCATTTGCTCGACCATCGCCCGCTCGACACGCCAATTCTGCGCTTCGCCCGGCAGCCGGACACTATCGCCGGGAACCAGGTCGAGATGCTCGGGCGACAGCCTCAGCGTGACCCGCTCCCGCTGCGCCCATTGTCGCGCGAGCGCTCCCTGGACCAGCGCCTTCGCCACACCGGCTGCGACCACCGCCGGAAAATCGATCTGCCGTTGCCGCTGTCCGCTTGTTCCCGCGCTTGCGCGCATTTGGCCCGATTGATAGTCGCGCTCAGGATCGTAATAATTGAGCGTGAGCACCGCCGGTAATTCCTGTGTCGCGACGATCTTGCGTTCCACCCGAGCCACCCGGTCGGCTTGCGCGCTGCACCCGAGCATATTCTCCACAAGCAGCGCCGGGGCGGCCGCTCCGGGTGACCTTATGCTCGCGCCATCATCGAACAGGTCAAGCCCGAAGCTCTCCACCAGCGGCTCGATTGCTCCTCGCACATCGGCGCCATGCGCGGCATATCCGCCGACCACCTGGAGGGCAGTGCACGCGATCGCTCCGCCACTCGCATCGCTCAGCAAGGCGGCAAGTGTCGGCGGGGCCGCATCGGCCTCGATCTCGAACGTCAGCATCGGGATCCGATTGCCGAAATCGGCCAATTGCAGATTCTCGAACACCGCCAGTGCAAGGCCGCGAAACGCCGGAGTATCGCCTTCGATCGACGCGATCAAAGGATCGACCGCCTGTTTTTCATCTCCCGGATAAAAGCGAAATATTGTCCCGGTCTTGAAGTCGCCAGCCGCGCCGCGCAGGATCTTGCCGTCGGCCCAGATCCGCTTGACCCGCACCGCCCGGCGCGACGACAGCGCCACCGCAAAGCTGGCCGAATAGCTATAATTAATCGTCTCCGGCTGGCCTTTGCCGCCGCTCAGATTTTCGCGATCTTCCTTCAGATCGGTCGCCCACACGACCGTCCCGGCAACGCGCATCGTCCCATAAATGCGCGGGACCGGTGTTCCGTACGACGACGTCTGGATACTCAGGTCGCCCAGTCGCGGCCCCTGGCGCGGTCCCGGCCCGAACAATTGCTGATCGATCGACTGGCCGATCAGGCTGCCGATGGCACCACCCAGCGGCCCGCCGAATATTGTCCCCACGGTGCTCAGAACCAAAGTCGCCATTGTTCAGCCCCGCGACTTGCCGGCGCGCCGGCGATGGATGCTCAGGATCGGCCATGGCGGAGGGCCGGGCGTTTCAACCACCTTCCCGATCCGCGCATCGGCGTGGATGAACCCGGCGGCACTCGCGATTCCGAGGTGAAGCTGGTCCTCGGCGACCGCCAGCACCATCACATCCCCCGGCCTGCGCCACCTTGCCGGAATGCGGCGAAAACGCTGGCGCAACGCCTGCTCGATCTCGACCCGATAATCCCCGCGCAGGCGATAGTCGCTGCGGACCAAATCGCGCGGAAGTTCGAACGCGCTCAACAGAACGCCGACACAATCGAGCCCGTGCGCCGGATCACGCCCCTGTGGCCGGAAGCGCGTTCCGACCAGCGCCCGTGCGCGTGCCGCATGGATTTCGGCCATCACTCAGGCTCCCGGATAGCGCGTAAGCAGGTCGTTGCCGGGAAGATGCGGCTCGCCCCGAAAATTGATCGCGTTGGCAAACCGTAGGACGCAGGTTGCAAAGCGCTTGTCACACCCTTCGCGAAGCTCGATCCGGGTCCCCGGCGCGACCTCGACGCGCGGCACATCGCGCAGGCGCAATGCGCTGCCATCGATCGCCAGGATGGTCGAAGCCACCCCGCAATTTGCGCCGCTCAGGAACCGCGCGCGACCAAATAGAAAGCGCGCGTCGAGCGCCTGGTCCAGCACCAGATCGGCCCCGGCGCTTGACACGACCATGGCTCGGATCGATCGTCCGGCAAGGTCGACCCGGCATTGCGTGTCGCCAAATTCGGCGCGGCATTCGGGTGACGTCTCAGGACAGATCGGCGCGGACAGTCGGGCCGACGCGCCGCGCAACTCGGCCGAAAACTCCTCTCCCGCCACACTGACTTCGCCAAGCTCACCCCCGATCAGCGCGATCCGCTCGCCGTCGGGCGCGCTCCAGTCGACCGCGAAGATCGCCACCCGCGCCATATCCCACAACCCGAGCGAAAGGTCGCGCGCACTCAGCGCGTCGCTGGTCAGTGCCCCCGCCACTTCGCCCGAGTGCGGCTCGAGCCCCGCCCCACGCACGATCGCCGACGGCACGATCCCCGGCGCCGCGCGGAATGTCTCGCCAACGACCCGCAACGCCTGGTCATGGCTGGTCAGCGCCAGCCCCGCGCCGTCCCGTCGCTCGATCCGCCAGCAAAAAGCGAGCCTCGTCAGCGGCCCTTGGGCAATCGCCGCGACCATCAGCCTTCCCTCACTTCGACCAGGGCAACACTGGGCGCCTCGCCGGCCAGGAAGCTCGCGCGATTAATCTCCAGCCGGTCCTCGGCAAAGCGCACCGGCACATCGAACCGATACCCCGCCGAAACTACCGCGCCGCTGGCCGGCGGCACATCAAATAAAATTCCCCCGAGCGGCTCAAGCACCCATCCGGTCAACCGCTCGACACCGCCGACCGCGATCCGCACCGATCCGGCGACCGGGCGCGTGATCCGCCGCCGCTCGCCTGTCCCATAAGTCTTGACCAGCGCGAACCGGCTGGTCGCCCCATCTCCCGTGGCGATTGCCTGATCGCTCGGTCCGGAAATCCCGCTCATCCCGTTCGAACTATGGTCATAGGGATCGCGGAAGCGAAACCCGATCGCCGCACCGCGCCGCGCGCGGAAGAATGCGATCAGGGTCTCCATCTCGGCGTCACCGCGCACCCCGGGCCCGGCATCGAACCGAAGCCGCGCCTGGTTCCAATTGACGTTGCGATATTCATGCCCGCTCGCGCTGGTCACCACATTGGTCGAAAATCCAGGCGCGACGCTCGCTTCCGCGCCAATCGCGATCGGGAAATCCACCTCTTCGAATGCGATCACTTCGGCCTCCTCGCCAAACAGGGTCAGCCCGTCGCGCAGCACCTGCGGCAAGGCCCACAGGAACACTTCGCCGACGCCGCGCGCGCGTGCCGCAAGCGCCGCATCGACGATCCGGTCCCATTGCGCCCGCTCGCTTGCCGTCGCGACAAAGCCCGACAGATAATGCTGCTCTCTCGCCGGATAGCCGAACCGCGCATCGACCTCGGTCAGCGCCGCCGCCCGCAGCCCGGTCCGCCCCGCCGTGACCCACTCATAATCCTCGAGCTGGAGCACATTGAACGCGGGCCGCGCCCAGCCGACCGGCAAATTGGCGCGCTTCACCTCGGGCGCCAACGGGTCGAGCGATCCGGGCAGATAAACCAGCAGCAGCGTCTTCGCCCCCGGCACCGCAGCCTTGACCGCTGCGGCGATGCTCGCGGTTGATGCTGCCAAAATCACCCCCGCCGCATCGAGCAATGCACGCTGCGCCGCGCTCAAGCTCCCCCGGACATCGTCGATCGCCACTGGATTTCCGCCCAGCGCAACCTTCGCCGCATCGTCGTACAGGCAAATCCCCTTGGTCGCCGTGATCCACCACCACGGCTCCCCGATCTGCACCTGGGGGATCAGCCCCGCTTCGACCGAAAGCCCCGCAAGCGCGACCGCGACGGCGCGCAGATAAGCGATCCCCGCCGCGCTCGCTGGCGACACCAAAGTCGACGGCGGAACATAGCCTGTTGCCGCCGCTCTCCCGTCGCGCGCGCGCTGCTTCCAGGCCGCAGGGCAGAACATGTCGAGAATTTCATACGAAACCGACCAGATCACCGCAAAACCGCGCGCCTTGGCCGCCCGCGCGAAGTCGCGGTGCCAGGCCAATGCGGACGCGTTGAAGGTCTTCGCCGGATCGACCAGCCCCGCGCCGTCGAGCGCAAAATAATGGCTCATCCCGATGTAGTGATTGATCACCCCGCGATGACCGAGCCGCTCGATCGCCCGGATGATCCGCTCGGGCGGCAAATTATACATGTCGTCATACGCCGTCGCGATCCGCAGGCCATGCTCGCCGACCACCGCGTCGTTCAGCGCAAGCACGCTCCCCGATCCGTCACAGCGCAGGCCGCTGATCGTCACGCTCGCTTGCGTCGCCACCGGCCACAGCATGGTCGACAGCGGCTCGAACCCCGGCGGGATCAGGCTGATGAACATCCGGTCAATGTCACGCGGATCGACCCGGTCGGCGTTGGCGGGCAATCCGAACCCGCCATCCAATGCATCGAAATCGAGCGTGATCACCGCGTCGGTCGGCGACCCGACCGCATAATTCCACAATCGCACATACCAGAAGCGCGGCGCTCCGGCCGCATTACGTCCTTCGATCGTCAGCGTCGGACCGTTGACCGCATCGAGCCCCGCCAACCCGACCGACTGCCACTGAAAGCGCAGCACGCACCCCGAATAATCGCGCGATGTCTCGCGGGCATGCGCCGGATGCGCGAACCGGTCCGCGCTTTCGAAGATCAGCCCGACCAGGTCGCCCTTGCGCAGGAAGCTCGCTTTGACCGACAGGCCATGCTCGTCGGGGGTCGTCACCACACTGGCCATCGCTCCGCGCGGAAAATCGACTGTCCAGTGTAGCGGGTCGAACCGTTTGACATGCATCGACACGATCGGCGCGTCGGGACGGGTGAACCAATGGTTCATCTAACGCTCGGCCCGCAATGCGGATCGCACCGCGCGCGCCACCTGGCGCGACGATTGGCGCAGCGCCTGCGGCTCGCTTCCCGCCGGCGCTTGCACCGCGATCGACACGCGCACATCGCGTCCGCGCGAACCCATCGTCTCGATCCGTCCGCCGCCGCCCGGCGGGATGAACAGTTCAGGTCCGCGCTCACCGACCATATAGCCGCGACCCCCGCTGACCGGCCCGCCGGTTGCTCGCCCGGGAAGCCCCAATGCGCTTCCGAGCAGGCTCGAAAGAATATTTCCCAACCCGCTTGTTCCGCTGGCCCCGCCGCCGCTCTGCCCGAACAGGTTGCGCAGCGACGCCGAGGCGATCTGCGCCATCGCCGACAGCGCCACCTTCTTCAGATCGTCGAAGCCGAACTTGCCCGTGGTGATCGCCCGCCCGAGCGCATTCTCGATCAGCCTTCCCGCGCGCCCGGCGCCCGCAGCGAGCGGCCCCTCGAGCTCGCCGCGCATGGCCGCGACGTCGCGCGCAAAACCGGCCGTGTCGGCGCGCACGCTGACCACCAGTCGATCGATTTCTTCGTCCATTGTTCGCCTTTCACCGGTCGGGGAAGCGCATCATCAAGTCGGCGATCACACGCGTGTCGGGTGGCGCTCCATGCTCCCCCGGCATCTCGAACATCGCCGCCAGTTCGGCGGGCGTCGCGTCCCAGAACTCGCCTGGTCGCCAGCCGAGCAGCATCGCCGCCGCGCCGCACAATCGCGCCGCGGCCTCACCAAAAATCTGGCTCATCGGCTCACCTCCCCTGGAGGATCTGCCCAAGCACCATCCGCAGGGTCGGGGTCACCCCCGCAAGCCCTTGCTCGACGATCGCCTCGCCGATCGCGTCGCGCGTGATCCCCTCGGGCCGCTTGCTCGACAGATGGTCGAACAGCGCTGCAATCTCGCTCAGCGCGAGCCGCCCCTCGGCGGCACGCTCGACCAATGCGAACAACGGCCCCAGCTCGCCCTCGGCCGCGACCAGCGCCGCGAAGCTCGGCCGCAGCACAATCGCCGCCCCTGCGACCTGGAGGCTCGCTTCGCCGCGATACGGGTTGGCGCCGCTCAAAGCGCGACCACCACGCCCGAGCTTTCGAGCGCGACGGTGTAATTGCGCTCGCCGTTGAAATCCCCTGCATATTCCAGCCGGGTGAGCAGAAAGCTCCCGCGCATCCGTTCGCCGCTTTCGAAGCTCAGCTCATACGTCTCGATCCCGCCGCCGAGCGCCAGCCCGCGCAACTGGGTCTCGGCGCTGCTCCCGGTGAAGATTCCGCTCGCCGCCACCGACACCGACCGGACCCCGGCGCCCGACAGCAATTGCCGCCACCCGCCGCTGTCCTTGTTGGTGATTGCCACTGCATCGCCGTTGATCGACAATTGGGTCGTCTTCAGCCCCGCGACCGTGGCAAAGCTGGGGGTCGCCCCGCCGCTTCCGATCTTGAGCAGGAATGCGCTGCCTTTTTCCGCCGCCATATATTCTCTCCCGGTTCGAAATGCCTAAATGGCGAGCAGTCGCGCTCTGAAATCCACTGCCGCTGCCCACGGCCCCGCGACATCGCGAACGATCCGCCGCCGCACGAAAATCAGGGTGACGAGCTGCCAGCCCGCGACCGCGACAACCGCCGCGATCGCCGTCTCGATCGCGTCGGCCAAATCGTGGACCCGGGCCGGCTGCTCGTCCCACAAGGTGACCGCGATCAACAGCTCGCGCCCGGCACCCGATTTGTGCCCCCACTGCGTCTCGGTCCCCGCGTCGATCACGACATAGGGAAACGGCGCCCGCGCCGGCGGCCCGTCGAATACGCCCGTCAGTTCAGGGACCGACTGGAGCGCGCCCGCAATTGCCTCCTGGACCGCCGCGCCCGCGCTCATCGCTTGGTCCTTGTCAAAAATCGCAACGCCGGATCATTCAACCAGCGCCGCATCAGCCCGCGTCCCGACAATGTCAGCCGCGCCGAACCCGTCTCGACCTCGACCCCCTGATGCTCGCGCGCTTGCGCCGCCAGCGCATCGATCGCTCGTCGCGCTTCGATTGCCGCCGCATGCTCGGCGTGCGCCTGCAATTTCTCGAACAGCGCCATCACGCCCGCACCTCCTCGCAACGCAGCATGTGGCGATCGCCAAGCCGCGGGTCGTCGACCATCTGGCGGATCATCAGCAGCCGCATTCCCCACCTCAGCCTCTGGTCGATGGCAATTCCGTCGCGCTTGCGGATGGTCACTCGAAACCGCGGCATCGCGCTTAGCGCCATCGCCTCGCTTTCCGCCCCCGCGCCTTCGGGTACGATCGCCGCCAGACATCGCGCCACCTCTTCCCAGCCTGAAGCCTGGACGCCGATGGCGGTGCGCGCGGATACCGGGCGTTCGATGATGATCCGCTCGCGCAACGAGCCCGCGAATTCCTTGTTCATGACAGCCGCATCCGCCGAAACGGTCGCCACAAGGCCGTCACCGCGGCGGGCGGTTCGCCGCCATCGCCATCGCGGCCCGCGAACATATGCCCGACCAGCCGCAGGATCCCGTGGCGCAGCGGTTCGGGCAGCTCATTCGTCCCGCTCGCCAGCCCCGCCGTGGCATGGACCCGCACCCGGCTGGTCGTGCCGCTCGACATCAGCCTGACCCAACCGTCACCCGACGCATCCACGTCGATCGCAAACTCGCTCGCGCCAAGCGGCGTTACACTCCCGTCGATCGCCACTGCTTCGACCAGCCCGATCGACCGCACCGGCGCCAGGCTGAGCCGTTTCCACTCCCCGCTCGCGCTCACATCCTCGGTGAACCCGCGCACGATCAGCACCTGGTTGATGAACGCTTCGCACACCGCGCTCGCGGTCCGCACCAACCCGGCCAGCAAGGCTTCCTCCTCGCCCGTCTCGACCCGCACAAACGCCTGCGCTTCGGCCAGCGACAGCGCCGGCTCGGCGATCCCTCCCGCCAACATCAGCGCTGCTCCACGCGAAGCACGATCGATCGCTCGTCCTCGCGCCCCGATGCCATCACGACATGGTTGGTAAGCCGATATTGGTGGCCCGGCACGCCGCCGTTCGCGGTCACCGTCGAAATCTTGAAATCGAATGCGCTGCCGACGATGCTGACCCCGCCAGCCTCGACCGGCGCGACGTCCCAGCTACTCGCGGCGATTGCGTCGCCATCGAGATATTCGGCACCCCAATCGACCGCATAGTCGAGCATCGCGCCTGGATCCTTTAGGTAAAAGCTCATGTGATCCCTTTACGTTTCACTGGTCCGAACATCTCGCCGGCATCGTCGTTCAGCGGGCCTCAGGCAGCAGCGGGGCATCCGCTCGCGCCACCGTTTGCCGCTTGGGCGGAATCTTTTGGCCGATCACCTTGTCGGTTCCGGCTGGAAAAGCGATCGCGGCTTCGGCGATCGCGCACGCTGCGATGCTCATGGGATCCTCGCTGATGTAAGTGTCTTCGCGGGTACGGCGGTCGGAGCGCTCGCTTAAGGCGCCAGGTTCGGCATCGCCTTCCAAGTTCCCGGCGTTCCCGCGCTGACGCACATCCAGCCCATCGATCCGCCGGCGACAGGGCCGTTGTTGAACACGATCTCGCCAGCGGCATGATTGCCGGTCGTCGGCGCAGCGGTGCCATAGGTCAGGAAGCGTGAGTTGTTGCCGATCCCAAGCGCAATTTCCTCGGTAACGAACTTGTCCTGCTGCGCCGTCGATCGGCCCATGTTCAACGGGGTCAGATTAGTCGTGATGCGGTAAGCCGCGAACACGCTGTCACGCTGCCAGATGAAGTCGCCGCCCTGATAGACAAGCCGGTGGGTGCCGTTCCACAGATTGTCCGCCGCGAACTCGAGCAGATTGCCGTTGTTGGCGTCCGTCCCCAAGGCGGCGCGGATCACCCCATTGTCGATGCTTCGGCTTTGGACTGCGATGAACCCGCGATTGGTCGCAAGTCGTCCCTGGCTATTATAGGTTACGACCACTGTGCCGTTGATTTGTCCGAACGACCCCGCGCTGTAGACCTGCGCCGGAGCAATCATTTGCGCGGCCTGTCCGTTCTCCGCATAGCAGCCGATGAACACGTTGGTCGCAGTTGCCGATTGCGAGCCGTATGACCCGCCCGACTCCACCGCGACCGCCGGACCCCAGGTTCGCCCACCAGCCGATCCGACAATCGGGATCCAGATCGCGGCATTGGTCCCCGGCGTGGTCGTCCCCGCGACGCCTTCCTGGCCATAAGCGATGGTGTAGCGTTGGCCCGACGCCGGATAGGACACGCAGCCGTTGATCAAGGAAAAATCGCTGCTGATCCCGTTGGAGTCGGTATGGCAGCCGATGTAGGTATTGCCGAGGAACGAGTTGTCGAGCACCCCCCAGCGGACGTTGAACGAGGAATTGAGCCCGATGCACGTCCCGGCATTGGCATCCGCCCCGATGACATAGAGACCGTGCCGCCCGTTGAAACTGACGTAGCATTGCTCGATCCGCCACAAATTGGCGTTGCCGAGATATGCGCCGTTGGCATCCGAGGCAGCGGAAATGCTGATCCCGTCCCGCGCAAATCCGGTGATCTGGCAATCCTTGATCAAAGCGCGCGACCGCATCAGGATACCATCGGCATTGTTCGCCGATGAACCGCCACCGCCAGTCAGCATCAGGCCCTCGACAATCGAGCCTTCCGCGTTGGTATCGGCGGGCGTGATCGTCGTGTAGCCGAGCGTCTGGTGGGTGTTGACGACAATCCCCGCCGTGTTGATCGGAAAGCGGATTTGGGTTGCGGCGCCACCCGTCAGCCCGCTTGTTTCGCCTTTCAAATGGACCGTATGCTTGAGGTTGATCGTCGCCGAACAATAATAGCGGCCCGCCGGGAGGTGAAGCCTTCCGCTCGGCTTCTGATAGCTGTTCCCGACCGCCGATCCCGCCTTCAGATAATCGAGCGCGGCCTGGAACGCGGCAAGGCAGTCGGTGGCATTGTCCGCAACCGCGCCGAACATCAGCAGGTCGATCGCCTGGGTCAGGTCGAGCCGGAAGCCCCGGCCATTGGCGGCAAGAAAAGCGGCGCGCGGATTGGCGGTAACGTAAGCGGCATTGACCGCGGCGTCGTAAACGTAGCGCGCGGCGCCCCGACCGGCCACTCCATAGCCGGCGGTCTCGACCGCCAGAACGGTCGATCCGATCACCGCTCCAGCCGCGCTCACGAACGTCAGCGTCAGGCCGGCGGCGCCACCGCTCCCCGAACCGCCGGCCGCGACTTCATTGACCGCCGCAACCAGGCTGGTCTTGTTGGCGGTGACCAGCCCCGCCAGATCCTGCGCGCCGCCGTTGATCCACGTCCCGACGTCGCCGAACCAATTCGCTCCGACGACCAAAGCGATCGTCTTGGTGCCGTTCGTAAAGGCCGTGAGCGGACCGCTCACCGGCTCGCGCGCGATGGTTCCGTTGGCCATCATCGTGCCGCGCCCGACCTCGCGCTCGGCTGGCTTGTCGACGCCCATCACGGTGTAATAAAACCGTTCGCCGACGGCCACTGCACCCGCCAGGCTGCTGTGTCCTGCGAGCGCCGCGCCGAGCACGAAATTGCCGGTGCCCTGCGTCGTCGTGAAATTGCGCACAAGATCGACGAATTTTGGGATGAATGGGTCCGCCATGGAGCCCCTCTCGACAAAGCTGATGAAAAGGATGTGCGCCCGGGCCGGTCCGTCCGGCCCGGGCGACGCGGCGTCAGGCGAACTTCAGCAGCTTGATCGCTTCCGAATTGGTGACCTGCCCGCCAACCCGCTTGGTCGCGTAAAACAGGACGTACGGCTTCTTGGTGAAAGGATCGCGCAGGATGGTCGTCGCCGCGCGCTCGGCGATGACATAGCCGGCCTTGAAGTTGCCGAACGCGATCGACAGGCTCGACCCCGCGACGTCGGGCATGTCCTCGGCCTCGATCACCGGATAGCCGAGCAGGGTCGCCGGGCTTCCCGAAAACATCCCCGGTTGCCAGATATAGGCACCGTCGGTGGTCTTGAACTTGCGGATTGCCAGCGCGGTCGTCGAATTCATCACAAACACCGCGCCCTGCCGATACGGTTGGCGAAGCGCCTGGACGAGGTCGAGCAACTTGTCCTGCGGGTTGGCTGCGGGGAAACCCCCCAGGACCCCGGTGCCGATCGACTGCAGCGTGCCCATCGGCCGCACCCCGTCGAGCGTGATCGCATTGGGCGACGACAGGAAGCCCAGGGGCTGCGTGACCCCGGTGCCCTTGACGAACGCGGTCCCCTCGGCCCGCGCGAATTCGGTCGCAATCTCGTTGGCAAGCCAGTCTTCGACATCGAACATCGCATCGTCGAGCATCTGCTGCGACGCCGCCGGATTGGCGTACAGGTCGCCCGTCGCCGGAACGATTTCGCTGAACGTCGGCGTCCCCGTTTCGGGCCGCACCGCCTCGAACCCGACCCAGCCCGATGGCGTACCACCGGTCGTCACCAGCTTGCGATAGTTCGCGCTGCCGACCTTGACGACATTGGCGATCGCGCGGATCGGCGAGATCGCGACCAGCGTCCGGTCGATCGCCTCGTCAATCTCGCGCGGCACCGAAAATCCGCCGATCGCATCGGTCGAATTGCCGAGCGCCTTCATCTCGAGCCCGGTCTCGATTCCGCGCCGGACATAGCGTTCGACGAACGCATTGGCCGCCATGGATTTGACCCCGTCCAGTGCCGGGCGCTGCGCCGCGATCAGCCCCGCATCGACCCGCGACTTCAACGCCGCCAGCTCGTCCTTCAGCGCTGCGACATCCTCATCCTGCCGCTCGATCGCCTCAAACGATTCCGCCAGCCCGTCCGCCTTGAATTCAACCATGCTATTCTCTCCCAATGAACATCCACACGCCGTCATTCCCGCGAACGCGGGACCCGGCACACACAAACACCGTCCTTCCCGCGAACGCGGGAACCCGGCTTCTTCTCTCCTGAAAACTCAGCCCTCGACCGCGTGGACCATCGCGCGCGCCTGCATCGGCAACGCCACCAGGCTGACCTCGATCAGGTCGAGCTCGACCAGTTCGCGCAGCCCATGATCGCGATCCGGCCCGCGTGCACCGCGCACCCGATAGCCAAAGCTCAACCCTTTGACCGTGCCCGCCCGCACTGCCGCCGCCTCGGCCTCGCTGTCGATGCTGGCGATGACCCGCAGCCCGCGGTCATCCTCGCTCAAATGCTCGATCCGCCCGATCACCCGGCGCGGATCATGTTGCCACAGCAACGGCACTTCGCCGGACCGCGCCAGCGTCGCTCGAAATGCCCCGCTGCGCACCACATCCCCGCCCTTGTCGGGCCGATCGAACACCGCCGCATAACCGGCGAACCTTAGCCCCCTCTCGCGCTCGCGGGAGAGGGTTGGGGTGAGGGCCTGTGCGCTCGTCACCCGCTTATCAGATCCGTCAACCGGAACCGCACCGCCAACCCGATCAGCAACAGCGCGCACGCCAGCCGGACCACCCAATTGACCACCCCGCGCCACGCGGTCCGCTTGGCGTCGCGCCATGCCGACAGCAGTTCGCGCAATTCATCCATGTCGCGCCGTGCCCGCGCATCGTCCAGTCCGAGCGCGCCCAGCGCCCGCGTCGCGCCCGACTGGCTGGCTTCCTCAATCAAAGCGCGCAGCGTGAGCAGATCGACCCCGCGCCCCTCGGCCTGCGCCGTCAGCCGCGCCAGCACCGCTTCTCCACTCATTGAATTGGCGCTCATGGTGTTTTCTCCTTTTGCTCGGGCGAAAAGCCGAGCATGTCGCGCTTCTCCGCCCTCGTCAGGAACTCCGCCGCGCTCAATTGCGCCCACAGTCTCGCCCGGTCCTCCGCCAGCTCGGTCAACTGGTCGGTATCGACCGCGAATCTGACCGGCCCAAGCCAGTCGCCGAGCAAGGTCGCCAGTTCGCGCAGGATGGTCTCGGCCATCGGCAGCACCGTCTGCCGGTACAGCGCCCGCCCCGCCTCCCGCGCATTGGCATAGGTCGCGTCCCCGGGCAGCCCGACCAGCACCGGAGGCACTCCGAACGCCAAAGCGATGTCGCGCGCCGCGCCATCCTTGAGCGCTGCAAAATCCATGTCGGCGGGCGACAGGCTCAGCGCCTGCCACTTGAGCCCCCCTTCCAGCAGCAACGGCCGCCCCGCATTGGCGCTGCCCGAAAATTGTTCGGCCATCTCGTCGCGCAATCGGTCGAACTGCTCGACCGAAAGCCCGCTGCCGTCGCCCGGCTCGTACACCAGGGCGCCCGAAGGCCGCGCCGCATTATCGAGCAAAGCCTTGTTCCACCGGGTCGCGCGATTGTGGACGCTCGCCGCTGCGATCGCCGCGTTGAGGCAGCCCAGGCCATAATGGTCGTCGCCCGGATTCAACGCCCGCACATGCCCCAACTGCCGCCGCGCAAGCGCATCGCGCGCTGCGGTGCGCACCGTCCGGTTGCCGACCCGATAGAGATACGCCGCCGGATAGCCTTGGCTGTCGGTCGCGATGCTCACCCGCTCCGGCCGCAGCAGGCAGAGTTCGACTGGAGCATCGTCGGGCCCGGCGATCAGCTTGACGAACGCGTTTCCGTGCAGCAGCAGGCTCGCCGCGATCCCCTCGAGCAACCCGTCGGCAGTAACCAGTTTCGCTGCGCGCGGATCGCCCTCGGCGACTTCGACGGTCAGCGCGCTGACCATCCCCGCGACCAGCCGCACCGAGCGTTGTCCGACCGGATTGTTGCGAAACACCTCGTCATATTGCGCGTCATAGGACCGGACAAACCCCGCATCCTCGGCCGTTCCCAGCCAACTCGGCACAAACGGCGGTCTCGCCGCCGCACCCGCGCTCTTGCGCCCGAACCACCCCATGCCCGCTCCTCTTGTTTCTCATGGTCTTCCCCCGTCGAAGGGGAAGATAACGAAGCTTGGCGGCTTGCCGCCTCGCCTTGCCTGGTGAGGGCTCCCCCTCACGGCTAGATTTAGAGCCGCCTCACACTCGGCTCCGCCGCGCCCTTGCCGCCCAGCGCGGTCATCGCCCACACCATTGCGTCGGCGCGATCCGGCGACCTCCCGGGACCGGCATAGCCGCCGCCCGCGACCAGCCCCGCCATCTCATCCTCCAATTCCGGAAACCGCCCCGCCAGATACGCCCGCCCCGCTTCGAATTTCAGCGCGATCGGCTCGGCCCGCGCGACCTTGCCGCGCGATGCATGGACCAGGGTCAGCGGCAGCTCCGCCTCCGCCGCTTTCAGCACGCTGGCCACCATCGCTCCGCCATTATTGGCTTCGGCCACCACCCGGTCGGCCTTCCACCGCGCTGCCGCCGCCGCGACCGCCCGCGCCCATCCTTCGGGGCTCAGTCCCTGGACGGTTTCGTCGGCCAGCACATAGATCGCATCACCCGCCCGTCCCGCGACGACGATCCCGCAGGCATCGCATCCCGGCCCCGCGCCGGCCGGCGGATCGACCCCGACCACCACCCGCTCGATCTGCACCGGAGGATCGCGGCGGCACCGCTCGATCAGTTCACGCGGCCATAACGATCCTTCGGCATCGGCGATCAATTCGCCGTCGATCTCCTGGCGACCAAACCGCGTCCCGCCATACGTCGCGGTCATGACCTCGATGAAGCGGTCGGACAGATTGATATTGTCGCCCGTCTTGCCCCCGGTCTCGACCGTCCACGGGTCCTTGCGCAGCCGCTCGAGCAGGCGCATCGGCTTGGGTGTCGTCGTGACCAAAGCGCGCGGCCTCACCCCGGCGCGAAGCCCCATCTGCAAATTGTCCCACGCCGCTTCGGCCTCACCCCATTTGGCCAGCTCGTCGCACCATGCGAAATCATGCTCCGGGCCGCGCAATCCGTTGGCATTGTCTCCTGAAAATATCTGCGCCTGCGCTCCGCTCGGCCAACGCAACCGATTAGTGCTCGGCTCCCATTTGAGCCGCACCTGGTACCGTTTCGCGATCGCGATCAGCCCGCTCGGCCCCTCGACCATCACGCTGCGCGCCTCGGCGATGGTCGCACCGACCAGAGCGAACCGCGTCAGCCGCCGCGCTCCCGCGAGCGAATGGATCCACTCGGCGCCCGCCCGGGTCTTCCCGAACCCGCGTCCGGCAAGCATCAGCCACACCCGCCACCCTTCGGGCGACGGTGGATATTGGCCAATCTGGCCCCAGCCCTCGAACGCACCGTCCAATCGCAAAAGCTCGTCGAGCGACAATGACCTGATGAAATTCGCCTGCTTCTCGGGCGTCTGCCGCGCGAGCCGCAGGATCAGCCCGCGCGTGAGCTTGAACCGCGTCAGGGACATGATCGCTCGTCCGGGTTGGGCTCGTCCCGCCTCGGCTCCGCCGCCTCCCCGTCGACCTGCACCTTGAGCCGCTCCAGCTTGCGAATGATACTGACCCGAGCCTCGTCGGCCTCCTCGCCCGACACCGTCTCATCATAGTCCGCCGCAGCATCGCGGTGCATCCGCAGCAGCCCGAGCGCCAGCCGGTCCGAATATTCGCGCATGACCTGTTCGCTGCCATCCTTGTGGCGGACGATCTTTTCGGAACCCGTCAGCGCGCGTTCGAGCAGCATCAGCTCCAGCTTCGCATAGCCCTCTCGGATCGATGCCGCCCAGGCCTTGCGGAAGCCCGCATCCTCGTTGCGCCGGACATAGGCCGTACTGGTCGACACGCCCGCTTGCCCGGCGGCGAGCTTGACGTTGCACGTCGCCGCAAGCCCGTTGAAAAAGTCGCGCCTCTGCCTGGCGGTCCAGCCTTGCCTCGACACCTTGCGCAGCTTGGGCCGCGTTCCACCATCGAGCGCAAGCCCGATCCTCCGCTTTCCCGCCAACTCCGTTCCCCCCGATGCGGCGCCAGTCGTCCTCGCCGAAAGCCGCGCCGCCCAAACAAAAAGGCCGACTGACACTCGCGTGCCACCCGACCTTCCGATCAACCCCCAGGAACCTTGCCCGGCCCTGCGAATCGCTATTTCTGACTGTTCCTAAGTTGTGCCATATGAGCGTGACGCTGTCAAGTAATTTTTACCGATATGGTTATAAAAATCATTTCACTTTGCCCGCGAAGGCTATCCCTCTCGGTTCAAGCCGCACCCGCTCCCGCTCGCGCCACGCCGTCAATCGCACAGGTTCGGCGATCCGGCGCTCATCGCGACCTCGTGCCAGTCGTCGTGGCCCATCGTCTTGCCGACCAGGGTCATCCCCGATTGCCAGCTGTCGACCGCCATCGTCTTGCCGCCACTGCCGCCACTTCCGCCGCCACCGGCCGCGACCCGGTCGCCCTTGTTCTTGCCCAGGTCCCACGTCGCGCGCGCGCCGCTCCCGCCACCGGCCGCGACCCGCGCGCCCTTGCCCGTCGCCAAATCCCAGCTGACCGTGCTGCCGACCGCCCCGCCGCCGCCGCCGGTCTTGCCGAACATCGGGGATGAAGCGCCCCATTCCTTAGTGATCGTGACCGACCCGTGCTGCCGTTTGCCGGTTGGCATCCCGCTCGCCGCATCGCGCGGTGACGCCACGGCATAATAGACCGCGCCCATCGCGCTGTTGCTGCACGCCACGCGCAGCCAGCCCTGATCCATCACCCCGTCGCCATCGAGATCGGCCGGGCTGACGACCGCGTAGAGCCGGTCCGCGGTGGTCCCGTCGCTGAACGTCGCGGTCGCCTGCAGCACGATCGTCCCCGACGCCGCCGCGCTCACCGGTCCCGCAGCCCCCGTCGCCAGCGCCGCGCACATCATCGATAATGTCAAAATCCGCATCATCACTCTCCCTTCGAAGCAAAAACGATACGCCTCGCAGGTCGGAACGGCAAATGCGGCCATCATGCCCGCCAATGCGAGCACACTTCGAGCCCCTCTCCCCTTGAGGGAGAGGGAGGGACCCGCCGCGCAGCGGTGGGAGGGTGAGGGGACGCCCCCCCTCAGAGCAACGCCCCCTGCGCGCCCTTCTGATGGCTCGCCCGCACCTCGACCCGCGACGCTTTCTTCACCGGGCTGATCAGCGGCGGCAAATTCGGTTTCGGCCCGTGGAAGAATTGGGCGATGGTCACTACCTGCATCGCCGGAAAGCGGCCGAATTCGGTCTCGATTAGCGGATGCGACGCGATCTCGCCCAGCACCCCCTTGGTCGGCATCGCGGCGACGATGAACAGGCCGAAGCGATGTTTGTCGCGCTCCATCACCCGGCCGAGGTCGCGCACCATCGCCGGATTGAGATGCTCGCCCCCTTTGACGCTAATCACCCCCGTCTCGATCTTCCCGCCCTCGGCCAGATAGTTGAACCAGCCGTCGACCCCCTTGTCGCCGCCCTTCTTGTCGCGCGGATAGCCGCCGACCTGCCAGCACGCCCATTGCTGGAACTGATGCTTGTCGTCGTTAGCTAACTTCTGGGCGGAGGGTCCGTCTTTGGGCACACCATGCGTTTCGAACACGATCCCCGGATAGCCCTCGCGCATGCGCTGCTCGATCATGCCGATGGCGATGTGGGTAACGTCGATCCCGATCCAGTTTCGCCCCAATTTCTGCGCCGCATCGACCGCCGTCCCGCACCCGCAGAACGGGTCGAGCACGACATCGCCGGGGTTCGACGAAGCAGCGATGATCCGCTCGAGCAAGGCGCGCGGTTTCTGGGTCGGGTAGCCGAGGCGTTCGACAGCCAAATTGTGCATTGGAGGAATATCATCAATAATATCCTGCGCTGGCATGCCCGGCTGCTCGTCCAAATATCGTTTCAGCATCGGCATTCCGCCTTCTTTGGCAGGCCAGTGCAGCCGTCCGGCGGCGTCCATTCTTTCGAGTTCAGATGGGGGCCATGCCCAGTGACGCCCCTTCGCCGTAATATCTATCCCGCGCCACACTTGTCCGGTTTCCCCATTTCGCGTGCCAGCGCCGGTTAGGTCGGATCGGCGCCAGCGCCGCTCGTCAGGGTCTTGATGTGTGTAGAATTCGGAAATGTATTTCTCATTGTAGGGCTGGAACGCCTTGTTCCAGACGAAAGATGACGACTTAGAATAAAACAAAATGGTATCGTGGACCGGTCCATATCGTTTTGCGCTGCTGTGAGCGCTGGTCCGTTTCCAGATTACCTCATTCTGGAAATTCTCCGCCCC
>JANPMU010000236.1:0-3362 GCA_031427095.1 Sphingomonas sp. | reverse complement strand
GCGACCGGCCAGCGGCTGGGCGAGCGCGGCCATGAATTCGGCACCGTCACGGGCCGCAAGCGCCGCTGCGGCTGGTTCGACGCGGTGCTCGTCCGTCAAGCCGCCGCAGTGTCCGGCATCACCGGCATCGCCCTGACCAAGATCGACGTCCTTGACGGCTTCGACACAATCAAAATCTGCACCGGCTATCGCATCGACGGCCGCACGTTCGACTATCTCCCGCCCCACGCCGCCGACCAGGCGCGGGTCGAACCGGTCTATGAGGAAATCGAAGGCTGGAGCGGAACGACGGCGGGCGCGCGCAGCTGGGCCGACCTGCCCGCGCAGGCGATCAAATACGTCCGCCGCATCGAAGAACTGATCCGCTGCCCGGTCGCGCTGGTTTCGACCTCGCCCGAGCGCGACGACACGATCCTGGTGCGCGATCCGTTCGCGGGCTGATCGCCGCCTCAATTCGCCCCTTTTCATCCTCGGCGAAGCGACTAGGTTTCCGCGACGTTTATCGGGGGATTATATGACCAAGCACGACCTGAAGCTGAGCACCGGCATCGCAATTGCGGCGTGCATAATGTGCTCGGCCCCGGCGATTGCGCAGCAGGTCAGCATCGTCCAGCCCGGAGCGCCGGGCGCGGCGGTCAAGCTGATCACCCCGGCTGAAGCAGCGCGCATCGCAAACACCCGCTTTAGCCCCGACGACGTCGCCTTCATGCAGATGATGATCGTCCATCATAATCAGGCGGTCGTGATGGCGGCGCTGGCGCCGTCGCGCACCAATCATCCGCAACTGCTGACGGTTGCGGGGCGGATCACCGCGTCGCAGAACGACGAAATGAAGTTCATGCGCGACTGGCTGACCGAGCGCCGCGCGCCTGTCACCATGACCGCCATGGACCATGCCGCGATGGCGATGCCGGGCCACGCGATGAACCACTCGGGCCCGGCGATGAAGGGTATGGCCACCCCGGCACAGCTGGCCGCGCTGTCCGCCGCGAACGGGACCGCGTTCGGCCGCCAGTTCCTCGACCTGATGATCGCCCATCACCGCGGCGCGGTCGATATGGTCGAAGCGCTGACCAAGCTGCCCGGCACCGCTTTCGATCCCGTGCTGTACCAGTTCGTCAACGACGTCAGCAACGAACAGACCGCCGAAATCAAGAAGATGGACAGTTTGCGCGCGACTTTCTCGAGCGACCCGAGGGTCGATCTCAAGCCGGGCTTCGCCAACGCCGGTGAGGCGATCCTCAACATGGAGAAGATCGCCTCGCTGCCCCGGCCGGCCGGTTTCTTCGATCCCGCAAACCCGGCCGATCTGCCCTCGCCCAAGGCGAAGAAGGGGGCCAAGCCGGGCGACGACCCCCGCCCCGGCGATGCCAAGGCCAAGGACGCCGAATGGTCCGAGCGCAATCCACTGCTGAGTTTCGCCCAGACCGACATGGCGTTCGACGGCGACCGGTTGTTCGTCGGCAATTATCACGGTTTCAATGTCTATCGGCTGGGCGCCAACGGCGTTCCCGTCCACATCAGCTCGGTGGTGTGCCCCGGCGGTCAGGGCGACGTATCGGTGGTCGGCAATCTGCTGCTTATGTCCGTCGAACAGGAGCGCGGGCGGGCGGACTGCGGCCTTCAGGGAAACAGGGACGACATCAGTCCCGAACGCTTCCGCGGCCTGCGCATCTTCGACATTTCCGACATCACCCGCCCGCGCCAGGTCGGCCAGGTCCAGACATGTCGCGGCAGCCACACCCATTCGGTGGTCAAGGGGCCCGAGGACGATGGCAAGATCCTCGTCTATAATTCGGGCACGTCCGGCGTGCGCAAGACCGAGGAACTGGCCGGCTGCATCGGCGATGTCGCGGGCGACGTGCGCACTGCTTTGTTCCGCATCGACATCATCGAAATCCCAGTCGCCAACCCGGCCGCGTCAAAGATCATCGCCAGCCCGGCGGTATTCGCCGACGAAAGCGGGCGCCTGCCCGGGCTCGCCAAGGGTGGCAAATTGGTCGACGACGGACAGGACACCAGCGTTACCGACCAGTGCCACGACATCACCGTCTTCCCGACCCGCAAGCTCGCCGCCGGGGCCTGCTCGGGCAACGGGATCATTTTCGACATCGCCGACCCGCGGCAGCCAAAGCGGATCGACGCCGTCAGCGACCCGGGCTTCGCTTATTGGCATTCGGCGACGTTCAACAATGACGGCACCAAGGTGCTGTTCACCGACGAATGGGGCGGCGGCGGCCGGCCGCGCTGCCGCAGTTACGATCGCCGCGACTGGGGCGCCGACGCGATCTACGACATCGACGGCGGCAAGCTGGTCCGCAAGGGCATTTACAAATTGCCCGCATCGCAGTCCGAACAGGAGAATTGCGTCGCGCACAATGGCTCGATCGTCCCCGTGCCGGGGCGCGATATCATGGTCCAGGCCTGGTATCAGGGCGGGCTGTCGGTGTTCGATTTCAGCGATAGCAGGGCGCCGACCGAGATCGCTTATTTCGACCGCGGACCGATCGATGCCAAGCGGCCGACACTCGGCGGTTACTGGTCGGCTTATTATTATCGCGGGCGGATTTACGGCAGCGAGATCGCGCGCGGGCTGGACGTTTTCGCGCTGAAACCCAGCGCGATGCTCAGCGCCAACGAAATCGCCGCCGCCGCGCTCGCGAATGCGGGGCAGGGCTTCAACCCGCAGCAGCAATATCCGGTGCACTGGCCGGCCGAACCGGTGGTCGCCCGCGCCTACATGGACCAGCTGCGTCGCGCCGGGCAGCTCGACGCCGCGCTCGACCAGCGGCTCGGCGCGGCGCTGGCGTCGGCGCAGGCCCCGCTCGACGCGCGATCGAAAGAACGCCCCTTAGCCGGCGAACTACGCGCGCTCGCCAGCGCGGTCACCAGCCGGCCGAACGACCCGAAGCGGCGCGAAGCGCTTGCCGCCCTGCTCATGGCGATGGCGCAGCGGCTCGACTAAAACTCCTCCCCTCCCTGCAAGGGAGGGGAGGCTTTAGACCGTCGCAATATCCGGCGCGTCTTCGGCTTTCATGCCGACGACATTATACCCCGCATCGACGTGGTGGATTTCGCCGGTCACGCCCGACGCCAGGTCGCTGAGCAGGTAGAGCCCCGCGCCGCCGACATCGTCGATCGTCACGTTGCGGCGCAGCGGCGAATTATATTCGTTCCACTTCATGATGTAGCGGAAGTCGCCGATTCCGCTGGCGGCCAGGGTCTTGATCGGGCCGGCGCTGATCGCGTTGACGCGAATTCCTTCGGGGCCGAGGTCGGCGGCGAGATATTTGACGCTGGTTTCGAGCGCCGCCTTGGCGACGCCCATGACGTTGTAATGCGGGATGACTTTTTCGGCGCCA
>JANPMU010000235.1:0-14554 GCA_031427095.1 Sphingomonas sp. | reverse complement strand
CCGGTGTCGAACCAATTGTCGGCGTCGGCGGCGTCGGCCTCTTCCTTGAAATAGCGGCGGACGACCCACGGCCCGCGCACCTGGAGACGGCCGGAACTGACCCCGTCGCGAGGCAGCACGCGGCCTTCATCATCGACAATGCGCAGCTCGATCCCGAACAGCAGCCGGCCCTGTTTGGCGGTGTAATCGAGTTGTTCCGCGTCGCTCATCGCGTCCCAGCCCATCGGCGGCGCGCCGACCGTGCCGATCGGCGAGGTTTCGGTCATTCCCCAGGCGTGGCCGACCTTGATCCCGCGGTCGCGGAACCACTGGATCATCGCGCGCGGGGCGGCCGATCCGCCGATCGTCACCGATTTCAGCGGTCCGAGCGCCTCGCCGGTCTTCTCGATATGCTCGATCATGCCGAGCCAGACGGTCGGGACGCCCGCGCTGTGGGTGACGGCTTCATCCTTGAACAGGCGGCACATTTGCTCCGGGCGATAGTCGGCCGACAGCACCAGTTTGCACCCGGTCAGCGGCGCTGCCCACGGAATGCCCCAGGCGTTGGCGTGGAACATCGGCACGATCGGTACGACCACCGAACGCGCCGACAGGTCGAACACGTCGGGCGCGACCTCGGCCATCGCGTGGAGCAGGGTCGAGCGATGCTCGTAGAGCACGCCCTTGGGATTGCCGGTGGTTCCGCTGGTGTAGCACAGCCCGCACGGGTCGGTTTCATCACCCTCGACCCAGCTGTAATTGCCATCCTCAGCCGCGAGCCACTCGGCAAATCCGGCTTCGCCGGCGGGCGGGTCGAAACAGATGAAATGCTCGATCGTCGTCCAGCGCGGTTTCATCCGCTCGACGAGGCCCGCGAACGCGTGATCGTAAAGCAAGACGCGGTCTTCGGCATGGTTGGCGATGAAAGCGAGCTGGTCGTCGAACAATCGCGGGTTGATGGTGTGGAGCACGCCCCCCATCCCGATCGCTCCATACCAGGCGGTAAGGTGGGACGCGTGGTTCATCGCCAAGGTCGCGACGCGGTCGCCGACTTTGCAACCAAGCCGTTCGAGCGCCTGCGCCATCCGCCTCGCGTCGCGCGCGACATTGCCCCAGTTGGTCCGGGTGATCGTCCCGTCGGCCCACGCCGAAACGATTTCGCCCTGGCCATGCTCGCGCTCGGCGTGGTCGACCAGGCGCATCACGCGCAACGGCCAGCTTTGCATTGCCCCCAGCTTCACGGCGCGCCTCCATGTCTTGGCGACCGCATCATGACGCGGTGGCGTCCGCGCGCAAGCCCTTGGCTGCTGGAGTCTGGTTCAGTGAACCGGCGTCAGTCGTCGCGCGAGACTTTCTCGATCCGCTCATGGCTTTCCTGCGCCTCGAGCGTCATCGTCGCAATCGGACGCGCGTCGAGACGGCCGATCGAGATCGCCTCTCCACTGACGTCGCAATAGCCATATTCGCCGGCATAGAGACGACGAATGGCGGCATCGATTTTGGCGATCAGCTTGCGCTGGCGGTCGCGGGTACGAAGCTCGATCGACCAGTCGGTCTCGCTCGACGCACGGTCGGCGATGTCGGGTTCGCGCAAGGAATCGACCTGGAGCTGGGCCATGGTCGCGCGCGATTCGTCGATCACCGCTTCCTTCCAGTCCTTGAGTTTGTGGAGGAAGTAAGCGCGATGCCGGGCGCACATGAATTCTTCGTCGTCCGACGGGTGGTAGCCTGTCGAAAGAATGATCCTGTCGAAGTTCGCAGGTTCCGTGCCGAAGATGTCGACAAGAGCAGTAGCCATCAAAAGCCTCCCCGATAACGCCTGACGCCGCTGCGGCCGGGCCAACGGTCACAGCCGGAAGCGATTACACTAGACTTTCCCGAGACTTATAATCGGGCAAGTCGGTTATCCCCGAGCGGGCCTATAATTAGACGATTCAGGATTAACAAGAACTGACAGAGCCACCTGCCAATAAAAGTTGTGGATTGTTGCTAATATGGCGCGGCACGCTGCGGCAGCGGCGGTTGCACTGGCGTCGGGCGTCCCGCATAGGCGCCCGCATGCGGATATTGCTCACCAACGACGATGGCCTCCACGCACGCGGCCTGGCGGTGCTCGAAGCCGTTGCGCGGACCTTGTCGGACGACATCTGGATCGTCGCCCCGGCCGAGGAACAATCGGGGGCCGGCCATTCTCTCACGCTGACCCACCCGGTGCGACTTCGGCGGCATGATGATCGGCGGTTTTCGGTCACCGGAACGCCGACCGATGCAGTGATGCTCGCGCTGGCCGAAGTGATGAAGGATTCCCCCCCCGACCTGATCCTGTCGGGGATCAACCGCGGCGCCAATCTGGGTGAGGACGTGACCTATTCGGGCACGGTTTCGGCCGCGATGGAGGGCGCACTCGCCGGGGTCCGCTCGATCGCGCTGAGCCAGAGCTATCCGCGCGAAGGGATGGCCGACACGGTGCGATTCGCCACTGCCGAAGCATGGGCGGCGCGTGTTCTGGCGCCTCTGGTCGATGTGGCGATGGCGCCGGGCTCGCTGATCAACATTAATTTTCCGGCGCTCCGCCCCGAAGACGTCAAGGGAATCCGCGTCTGCCGTCAGGGGATCCGCGACTATGGCCGGCTTCAGATTACGAAGCGGATCGATCCACGCGGCTATGATTATTACTGGTTCGGACTTGGCCCGATGGTCGAGACGCCGGGGCATTCGACCGACCTCGAGGCGGTCGCCGACGGCTTTGTCGCGGTGACCCCGCTCCACCTCGACCTGACCCATGAGGATTCGCTTGAACCGCTCGCCGAGCGCTTCGCCGCTTGCTAGGCCGCTTGCTGGAAAGGGAAGGCCCAAACCCGCTGACCCTCGTCCATGATTGAACGCGCCTTCGTGGAGCCAGACTGAGCCCAGGACGTTGAGCCAAGGCTTTGGAAAAGAGAGACGAAGCTTGCCACGATTTAACCCCCGCATGATGTGCGCCGCTTTGCCGATCGTGATCGCAATCGCGGCCACGCCCGGCACTGCGCTGGCGGCACCGGGCGCGGGCCAAGCGGCGATCGTCGCGTCGTCGGCGGATAGCGGGCTCAATGCCTTTTACGGCGCGAGGAATTTCCGGCCATTGTGGCTCAGTCATGGAGCCGCCTCGCCTGCGGCAAAGCGGCTGATCGCAATCCTCAAGCGCGCCGATCTGGACGGAATGAATGCCGGGCCGGCCTTCGCCGTCAGCGCCGAACAGGCCCTGGCACGGCTCGGCAGCGGCAGGCAGGCTGATCTTTCCGCTGCTGAACATCTGCTCTCCATTGGCTGGGTCGAATATGTTCGGGCGCTCAAACGCCCGACCGATGTGGGCATGACCTATGGCGACATGTCACTGGCGCCGATGACCCCGTCGGGAGCGGCGATCCTGTCCGCCGCCGCCGCCGCGCCTTCGCTCAAGGCGCACATCGCTGCGGTGTCGAACGTCAATCCGTTCTACAGCAAGCTTCGCGACGGCTATGCGGCGCTGCGAAGCTCGCCGTCGAAGGTGGCGCTGACCGGAACGCGCGACGCGAGCACGGCAGAGGCCCGCCTCAAGCTCAACCTCGAGCGCACGCGCCTGCTTCCGGGAAGCGATGCCGGCAAGTCGATCATCGTCGATGCCGCAAGCCAGCGGTTGTGGATGGTCGATGGCGGCAAGCTCCAGGGCAGCATGCGGGTCATTGTCGGAAAAGCCAGCGAGCCGACCCCGATGATCGCAAGTGTCGTTCGGTCGGTCATCCTCAATCCCTATTGGAACGTCCCGGTCGACCTGGTGAAGGGCCGCATCGCATCCAATATATTGTCTCAAGGGACGGGCTATCTCGCCACGCGAAAATATGACGTGCTGTCCGACTGGACGGAGAATGCACGGCTGGTCGATCCCGGAACAATCGACTGGAAAGCGGTAGCGGCAGGACGCGCCGACGTGCGGGTCCGCCAGTTACCGAGCGCCACCAATGCGATGGGCGCTGTCAAATTCCCGTTCGCAAACCGCTATGGCGTGTACCTCCACGACACGCCGGACAAGGCGCTTTTTGCTGAGGCGAACCGCCTGCTGAGCAGCGGGTGCGTCAGGCTGGAAGATGCCAGCCGGCTGATGAAATGGGTGATCGGCGATACGCCGGTCGTGCCAACTGGCCGCCCCGAACAAAGCGTCAAGCTGGCCACGCCCGTGGCGGTGTACATCACCTATCTCACAGCCCAGTGGGATGGCGCGAAGCTGGCGTTGCTCGACGACCCATATGATCGCGATTCATCGAACAGTAACCGACCTGCGGCAAAGTCGGCGGCTGCTGCCAAATAAAGCGCGGGTGCGGAAAGTTGCGGTTTGACTGACGACGGACCCTTTCGAAGCATAAATTGTTACGATCAGGGATGAACTATTGATGGCCGCGCAATCCTGGCATAAGCTTCACATTGCTCGTTTTCTGGAGAAGGCACGATGAACAAAAAGGCATTTGCGGCTGTAATGGTCGGGGCTTGCGTCGCGCTCGTGCCTTTCACTCCGGCATTGGCGCAGGAATGGGTCCCGGGAGCCGAGATCACCGGCCACTCGATCCAGGTCGAGACCAATGGCGTGGTCAACACGATCTATTTCGATCCCGGCGGCGTGGCGCGAATCATGACCCCCGGCGGCACTGAGATTCCGGCCCGCTGGTCGGCGGCGAACCAGTCGCTGTGCCTCGAGACCGGCGCGAACGTTCAAGAATGCTTCCCTTATCGGTCGGCGTTCCAGACGGGGCAGGCCGTGACCCTTACCAGCAGTTGCCAGGCGGTGTCGCGCTGGGTGCCCAACAGCACCGAACCCAACGCGCCCGCCGAGTCGATGCGCAAAGGCGAACGCGGCTAAAAATTACGCATCGGCCGGGCGGTGGCGAGGGTTTGCCGTCGCCCGTAATTGCGATCAAAATGCGGGGGCGGTTGTCGTGCGCGGCGCACTTCGCCAGAGCACGCCATTTGCCTTGATCCCGCGACGCAGGATGCGGCCTGAACGAAAAAGCAAGTAGAGTGAATTAGTTGGGGCTGATCGGCGCCGGGTTGCCATTGCCGTTGTCAATGGCGCGAAGCCCAATCGCGAGCGCCGCGAACACCGCCAGAACGCCAAGAACCGGCAGGAAATTGAAGCCGCTCGCCTGAACCGCCGCCGGAACGAACGGTTGGGCTGGCACAACCTCGCTCACCACCGGAGGCGCCGGATCCATCGCAGGCAATACGCAACCGGGCGTGCCGACGCTGCCCTGCAACACCGCAGCACTTTGGATCGCGGTCGCGCCCTGCAGAACGGACGCGCCCTGCAATGCCGCAGCGCATAACGCCGCACTGGATGTCGAGGAGGAAAATGCGCTCAACGCCACAAACGGGCTCAGCGAAGCACTGGCCGAAATCGGGGCCGAAGCCGCGCCTGCGGCGACCGACGCAAAGCACACCGCAGCGCCAATGAGGGCACGGAACGTGAGTTTCATTGGCGACGGGCTCAGCATGGCTTATTCCTAATACGCACTAATCGGAAACTGTTACAACAAGTTCTGGTTTCAGCGCCAGCCCCTAAAACGTCAATCTGGTTACAAAAGTTCCGCCTGATCGGGCTGGTCGATTTTCCACTCCGCTCCAGTTCGCCATGATCGGTTGAAACTCCCGTTGATCGTTTCAAAAGCCTGATCGCGAGCGATTGAAATCCCCGAGCGCGTGCTAGGGCCTTGTCCGCCATTCCAGAGCTGCAATCACAGGAAGCCATGACTGATTCGTTAACAACATTATGTTTGTTGCTGCAGTGCAAACATGCCGACCGCCGCCGATGAGCAAGTCCGAGCCTGCCCGCGCGGTCGACCTGGACCAACCCGCCGCCGATCCGTTGACTGCGCCGCCAATCCCGATGGTGGTGGTTTCGGCCAACACGTCGTGGAACATCCTCAATTTCCGGATGGGTTTGATCAACGCCCTTCGGAACAAGGGCTATCGAGTGATCGTGATTGCCCCCGAGGACGAATATAGCGCGGCGCTGATGCGCCAGGGGATCGATTTCCGCGCGCTCGCGATCGACCGGTCGGGCCTGTCGCCGATCGCGGATTTCATGCTGTTCACGCGGTATTTCAGAATGTTGCGCGCGCTTCGACCCGATGCTTTGCTTAGCTTCACGATCAAGCCGAATATTTACGGATCGCTTGCGGCACGACTGCTCGGGATCAAGGTGGTCAATAATATCAGCGGGCTTGGCACGGCGTTCATTCGTGGCGGCTTGCTCGCTGCGCTGGTCCAGCGCCTGTACCGGATCGCGCTGAAGCGCTCCGCCACGGTATTTTTCCAGAATGGTGACGATCTGGCGCTGTTCACGAACAATAAGCTCGTCCGCACCGGGCAGGCGCGCCTGCTGCCCGGATCAGGCATTGATCTCGATCATTTCACCGCCGCCCAAACGTCCGACGGCCACGACCGGCCGTTCCGATTCCTGATGATCGCGCGCTTGCTGTGGGACAAGGGTATTCAGGAATATGTCGACGCCGCGAGGATCGTCAGGGCCAGTGACGCCGCAGTGCGCTTCCAGCTGCTGGGGCCGATCGATCGCGGCAACCGCACCGCCGTGCCTCGGGAACAAATCGACCAATGGAGCGGCGAGGGCCTTATCGACTATCTCGGCACCAGCGACGATGTCCGCCCGTCGATCGGGCAGGCCGACTGCATCGTCCTCCCCTCCTACCGCGAAGGACTCCCCAGGAGCTTGCTCGAAGGGTCGGCGATGGCCAAGCCATTGATCGCAACCCGGGTCCCGGGCGTCCGCGACGTGGTAGCGGATGGAGAGACGGGTTTGCTGTGCGAGGTCCGCAACGCGCGTTCGCTGGCCGATGCGATGATAATCATGTGTCGCCTGCCAGCGGATGCACGCAAATCGATGGGGCTGGCCGGACGTCGCAAGATCGAAAGCGAATTTTCCCAAGAGCTTGTGATCGAGCGTTATTTGACCGCGCTCGCGTGAGATTGCGCGGACTGAGCGAGACAAAGGTTCGGCGGATTGCCGCGCTGAAGTCGGACATAGCTTGTTGCAGTGCAGCAACGATCATATGCCGCCAAACATATGCTTGTTCAGGAGCAGATCACAAAGACGGGCGTTGAGAGCAGAGATGACCTTCTTCAGCAAGATTTTCCGGACATCGCCACGACGCGACGCGCCCGCCACGCCTGCGGGACCGGTCGGCTATCGCGCTTATGCCGTCGGCGACGTGCATGGCCGGCTCGATCTGCTCGACGAGATCCTCGACAAGATTGAGCGCGACAATAGCTCGCGCCCATCCGCGAGGATTCTGATCGTCTTTCTCGGCGATTTGATCGATCGCGGCCCGGCCTCGGCGCAAGTGGTCGAGCGTTTGAGAACTTATCAAGTCAAGGGGGTCATGACGGTCTTCCTTAGCGGCAATCACGAGGAAGTCATGCTGCGCGTCCTGGCCGGCGAGCAGGATCTGCTGGCCGACTGGATGAAGTTTGGCGGCGCCGAATGTGTCGCGAGTTATGGTCTTGATCCCGTCGTGCTGGAGGCAATGGGAGGTGAAGACGCGATTCGCATGATTCGCGACATTATTCCCAAGACGCATCAGGATTTCCTTGGCGGGTTCGCCGACACGTTTCGGTTTGGTGACTATCTGTTCGTCCATGCGGGCATTCGCCCCGGGTTGAAGATCGCCGATCAGGCCCAAGCCGACCTGCGCTGGATCAGGCAGCCATTCCTTGACGATGCCAACGACCACGGCTTTGTCGTCGTCCACGGACACACGATTTGCGATCAGGTCGACGAACGACCTAATCGCATCGGGTTGGACACGGGCGCCTATCGCACCGGCATCCTGACCGCGCTCGCGGTCGAAGGGCGCGAGCGATGGATCCTCGATACGGCTCCAGCGGTATTGGCGTAAGGCGCCGACCCAACTGGTAATTGCAGACTTCCTCCCCTAAGCGATCGACCGGAATTTTAGTCGTGGAAATACAAGGAGACGCGTTCATGCGGTGTTTTTCGCGTGCATCTGCCCGGTTGGCGCTGGTGTCTTGCCTGTGTGCCCCGTTGATACTTGTCGGCTGTGCCGACAAGCGCGGCGGGCCGATCGCTTATAACGTCAAGACGTTCGGCGTTCCGGATGTGCCGACTATCGCCTCGCTTGGCGCCGACTACAGAATTGCGCCGCTCGACGTGCTGACCATCAAGGTATTCAAGCTGCCCGAACTGTCGGGAGATTATGATGTCGACCTGACCGGTCAGATTTCAATGCCGTTGATCGGCAGCGTGATGGCGGCGGACGGCACTGCCGCCCAGCTCGACGAACGGCTGACCCAAAAGCTTGGCGAGCGCTATCTCGAGCATCCCGACCTCAGCGTGGGGATCAAGAGCTCGACCCGCCGCAGCGTCACGGTCGACGGTGCGGTCAACCGCGCTGGCACCTTCCCGGTCAATGGTCCGACAACGCTGATGCAGGCAGTCGCACTGGGCGGTGGTACGAGTCCTGAAGCCAATGCGCGCAGGGTGGCCATTTTTCGCCAGATTGACGGCAAGCGCCAGGCGGCGGCGTTCGATCTTACCGCCATCCGCCGTGGCGAAATGGCGGATCCCGAGATTTACGCGGGCGATATCATTGTCGTCGATGGCTCGTCGGTGAAGGCGTTTCAAAAGCAGATCCTCAACAGCCTGCCAGTGTTGTCGGTGTTCAAACCATTCTAATCCTGGCGATCGCGACGATCGGTCGTGTCGCCAATCCTGTCAGGACAGATTTTCATGAGTGATGTAGTCGCGCGGACGGGCGCCGCACCGAACTGGCTGGCTACCCGTGAGCCGAGTGCCGTTTCGGCAACTCGTGTCGCGCAAGCAGGTCCCGGGACCGGCGCGGACCTGAACTTTACCACGCTCATCCGGATTGTGACGGAATGGCGCTGGCTGGTGCTCGGCGCGATCGCGCTGGGCATATCCGGCGGCATCATCAAGACCTTGCTCACCACCCCGCTGTACCGCGCCGGGGTCATTCTTGAGGTGAACCCCCCGAGCGTCGAGATCATGGATGAACAGACCAAGGAACGCGCGGCCCAGTCCAATTCGTGGGACTTCATCGCGACGCAGGTTGGCTTGCTCAAAAGCCGCAGCCTCGCACAGCGGGTAGCCCAGGACCTGAACCTCGCGGCGAATGACAAATTCGTCCCCGCCGGACTCAATGCGCCAGCACGTCTCAAGGCCGCGACCGGAAAGGTCGCCGGCGGCCTGAGCGTCGAAAAGCCCGAAGAAGGACAGTTGATCCAGATCAGTTATGTCTCGGATTCACCGCAACTTTCGGCGCAGATCGTCAATGGCGTCGCCGACGGCTTCATCCGGTCCAATCTCGAACGGCGCTACGAAGCATCGTCATACGCGCGCAATTTCCTTGAGCGGCAGATCGCCAAGGTCAGGGCCGATCTCGAACGCTCCGAACGCCAACTGGTCGGCTATGCGCAGGCCCAGGGGATCATCAGCACCGGATCGGGGGCAGATGGCAAGTCCAGCGGTGACGTTGGTTCGCTGCAGGGGGCATCACTGGTCGCGATCAATGATGCATTGGCGCAGGCCGTAGCTCGACGGATAGCGGCCGAAGGCGCGTATCGCCAGTCGCGCTCATCTGGCACGACCGCGGAAGTCAACGCCAGCACGCAGGGCATGCGCCAATCGCGCGCCGTGCTTGAGGCCGATTATCAGGAAAAGCGCACGCTGTTGAAGCCGGATCACCCCGACATGCTCAGTCTGCGCTCGCGGATCACCGAACTCGATCGTCAGATCCGCACCGAAACGTCGCAGGTTGCCGGCGGCAGGTCCAACTCGCTGCTCGCGGATTATCAAGCGGCGGCGTCTGCGGAAAGATCGCTCCAGGCCCGCGTATCGCAGCTCAAGGGCTCTGTCCTGAACCTGCGCGGTCGGAGCATTCAATATACCATCCTGCAGCGTGAGGTCGACACCAACCGGGCACTCTACGACGCGCTGTTGCAGCGCTATAAGGAGATCGGGGTCGCCGGGGGTATTGGCACCAATCTGGTGTCGGTGGTCGATCGCGCCGACGTGCCGGGTGGCCCTTACTCGCCCAATCTGTTGTTCAATCTGCTGGCTGGACTTGGCCTCGGATTGCTGGCCGGCATCGGCACCGCGCTCGCGCTCGAATTTATCTACGACACGATCAAGACTCCCGATGATGTCCGCAACAAGCTCGGGCTCGCGTGTCTTGGCGCTATACCCAAGCGGTCGGGCAAGGGCTCGTTCCTCGAGGATCTCGACGTGCCCGGCTCGGCGGTTTCGGAAGCCTATTCGTCGATCCTCGCCTCGCTGCGGTTCAGTACCGAGACCGGCGTTCCCAAAACCCTGCTGATCACCAGCACGCGAGCGGCCGAGGGCAAGTCGAGTACCGCGCTGGCCTTGTCGCGCAGCTTCGCACGGCTTGGCATGATGGTGCTGCTGATCGACAGCGACATGCGCAAGCCGACCTTCAAGGCAGCGTCGAGCGAACCCGGGTTGACCAAGCTGCTGACCAACGAGGACCCGATTCAGCGCCACGTCGTCAGGACCCAGTATGAGGATCTGTGGCTGCTTCCGTGCGGACCGATTCCGCCCAACCCGGCCGAGCTTTTATCGACCCTGCGATTCAAAACCATAATCGCTGAAGCCGCATCGCATTTCGATATCGTCATCGTCGATGCGCCGCCGGTGCTCGGGCTGGCCGACGCGCCCTTGCTCGGGGCGGTGTGCCGGGGAACCGTGTTGGTGGTCGAAAGCGGCAAAACCCGCACCAAGGCGGTGCTCGAGGCGATCAACCGACTTGGCGCATCGGGCGCGCATATCCTTGGCGCAGCTCTTTCAAAATCGACAACGAAATCGGGCGGATATGGATATGGCTATGAGCCTTATAAATATGGCATCGCCAACGACAGCCATGAGCAGATTCTCATGATCCCACATCAAGCCGATTAGTGAGGCTCGCGTCGGTGGATCAGGCGGACCTATCGTGAATTGGCGGACGATAATCGTGGGCCTGCTTGCGCTGTTCGCATCGGCGCAAGTCATCCGATCAGCATGGGTTACCGCTTTGGTCGATGCCAACCCGGCGGCTGCCGCAAAGGCATGGCCGGGCAATCCACAAGTCAAGCTCGCCACGGCGATGGCGGACATTGCCCAATCGGCAGCGAGCGGGAGTCCAGTGCCGCAATCGGCCCTGGCGCGGGCGCAAGCCGCTGCGCGCACCGATCCGCTGGCAACCGAGCCGTTCCTCATCAAGGGCGCGCTGGCCAAGAGCCGCGGGCAGGAAGCAACCGCTGAGCGATTGTTCACCGAAGCGCGCGCGCGCGATCCACGATCGGCCGCCGCGCGTTACTTCCTCGCCGAGCGCTATCTTCGCTCGGGGCGACCGATGGAGGGACTCAATGAATCGTCGGTGCTCGCGCGCCTCGTTCCGGGAGGATCGCAGTTAATTGTTCCCGCGCTCGCTGAATATGCGCGAACCGACGGTGCGGTGCCTTATCTGAGGCGAATGTTCCAGGCGAACCCCGAGCTCGAGCGCGGCGTTCTCAACGAGCTTTCAACCAAGGCCGAAAATGCCGCTCTGGTGATGAGCCTGGCGCCACCGCCGCAGACAGTGGATGGCCCCGCGCCCGAATATCAGGCTCGGCTCCTCGGCGCGCTGGTCGATCGGGGCAGGTTCGCGCTCGCTTATGCGCTGTGGAACACGTTTACCGGCACTCGCCCCTCCCCTTCACCGGGCGTTTTCAACGGCCAGTTCCGCAAGCTGTCCGCGCCCGCTCCGTTCAACTGGACGTTCGCGTCGAGCGGCGCGGGCGTCGCCGAGCCCGCTGAGCGAGGGCGCCTCAGCGTGAGCTTTTACGGCCGCGAGAATATCGACCTTGCAAGTCAGCTGGTGATGCTGCGCGCCGGAACCTATGAGATCAGGATGCTTGCGACTGGCGAGCCTGGCGAGGGAGCACGGGGGCTCGACTGGTCGCTGACCTGTCTGCCGGGCAATCAAGTGATCTCCACCCTGCCCGTCGTGGTCGCGGCGGCGTCGGCGTCGGCGGGCAAAAAATTGGCGGCGCAATTCAAGGTGCCGGACCAGGGCTGCGACGCGCAATGGCTCAAACTCAAAGGCACAGCGCAGGAATTCGAACAGACCTATCAGTTGATGATCACGGATTTCGCGATCGTCCCGGCGGCTCGGCCATGACCGGCCACCTGCGCTCAGGCGTCATCCCGGCTTACGTGGCTTTATGCCTGGTGCTCGGCGGAAGCTCGGTCGGCCATTGGGCCAATATGGTCCTGCAACTGCTGGCGATTGGGATCATCGCATGGGCCGCATTGACCCCCCGCCCGATGCCGCTGTCGCGTTCTGCAATGGGATTGCTTGCATTGGTTGGTGCGACGCTGGCGCTGGTTGCGATCCAGTTGGTCCCATTGCCCCCGGCAATCTGGAGCGCGCTTCCTGGCCGCGACTTTGTCGTGAAGGGCTATGCGCTGCTTGGCGAGCCTTTGCCGTGGCTGCCGATTTCGCTCGCGCCCTATCAGACCCTGTCCTCCGCTTTATGGTTTCTGCCGGCTTTCGCGGTGATCCTCGGGATCGTCAGGCTTGGCGCCTTCCGGTCGAGCTGGATTGCCACTGCGGTGGTGGTCATCACCGTCACCGCCGTAATGCTTGGGGCGCTGCAGGTGTCCAGTGGCGATCCGGTGAACTCGCTTTGGTATCTCTATCGGATCACCAATCACGGCGTGGCCACCGGCTTCTTCGCCAACAGCAATCATATGGCGACTTTGCTGGTGGTCGCGGTGCCGTTTCTGGCGGCACTGTTCGCGGCGGGGCGGCGCCGCAACAATTCGGTCCAGGCATCATCGGGGCTGGTCGCGATGCTTGCCGGCGGCGCAGTCGTCGTCCTGCTCGGTCTCGCCTTGAACGGCTCGCTTGCGGGGTTGGGTTTGGGTGTCCCGGTGGTCGCGGCGAGCGGGCTGATCCTCGCTTCGGTCAGCGGACGCAAGGCGCGCTGGTCGCTCGTTTTGCTGGCATTCGTTTCAATCGCATCGGTGGCAATAATCTTCAGCACTCCGCTGCACAATAATTTGACCACGGACGGCGCCATCACCTCCGCCGAATCGCGCCGCACCACATTCGGGAAAAGCCTGACCGCGGCAGCCGATTTCGCGCCGTTCGGGTCGGGGCTGGGAACATTCGTCCGCATCTATCCCCGCTACGAAGATCCAGCGGCGGTCAATCTGACCTACGTCAACCATGTCCACAGCGATTTCATCGAACTCGCGCTCGAAACCGGCGTTCCCGGAATGATCCTGATCGCGGCCTTCCTGCTGTGGTGGGGCCGCCGTATCGTTCAGGTCTGGCGCGAAGCTGTTCCCGATTATTACGCGCGGGCGGCGTCGATCGCCTCTGCGGCAATTCTTGCGCACAGCCTTGTCGACTATCCGCTCCGGACTGCGGCAATCGCTGCGATATTCGCGATGTGCCTGGCACTGCTGGCTGAACGCCCGGTGCGGGTTAAGCCCAAAGCGCGACCGGGCGACAGAAAGGTCCGCCATTTGTCCGTCATCAAAATCGCATGATAAGGGCAACGGAACCGGCCATCAGACCCGGCGGTTAAACTGGTCGAACGACGACTGAGAACATACCCAATCCGGCCGCGGTCCGACTGGACTTCAACTGCGCCTCGTGCCAGACGCCAGGTGACGCAAAACGCAAGGAAAACGACCATGACTGACACCAATCCGGACCTCGATGCTCGCAAGGCATGGGCCCAGCCGCAGCTGAAGCGGCTCGACGCCGGGGCGGCAGAAGCTAATCCTACCGGGAAAAATGGTGACGGTTCGGGTGGTCTGAAGCGCTCCTAATCCGAGAAGGTTCGGAAGGCTGGCGTTCATGTTCGATCGAACTGAGTGCCGCCGGGTTGCTCCATCAGTTGTTTGGTCCTCGTGACCGCGCTCGCCGGATTTTTCAGCTTCGATCCAGATCGTGACCCCCGCCCGTCCTGCCAAGCGATCGGGCAGGCACAGTGGCAAAATAGTCCGGGCCAATTGTCGGTCGCCGCAGCTGGATCGACCGCCTTTGCGCGAGGCCTGTCCCCGTCCCTTCCCGAAGATCGCCATGATCATCAACCGCTCACTGGTCATGGCGGAAGGTTTCTGTTTGTCGCCGACGTCCGCCTCGACAACCGGCGAGAGCTTGCCGCGTCGCTTCGCAACATTGGTCCCCGTCGCGAAAATCTGAGCGATGCCGATATCCTGCTTCTCGCGTTCGAGAAATGGGACGAGCAGGTGCTCGAACATATTGTCGGCGATTTCGCCTTTGCGGTTTACGATACGCGCCGCGGTCGGCTGATGCTGGCGCGCGATCCGGCCGGTCAGCGGCCATTGCATTATCATATCGGTCGCGATTTTGCGGCTTTCGCCTCGATGCCGACCGCCCTTCATGGCATCCCGGACGTGCCGTGCCAGCTCAACCGTCTGAAGCTCGCCGAGTTTCTATATGGCCGGGCGACCGGCGGCGCCCAATCCTATTTTGCGGGAATCCGGCGGGTCTTG
>JANPMU010000234.1:0-1776 GCA_031427095.1 Sphingomonas sp. | reverse complement strand
GTCGCCGGCAGCTTCCGCGAGGATCTCTATTATCGCCTCGCTGAAATTGTCGTTAAAATCCCGACGCTGGCCGAGCGCCCGGGTGATGCGGTGCTGCTCGCGCGCCATTTCGCCAGCCGCTTCGCGCGCGACATGAACCCCAGGGTCGGCGGCCTGTCGCCCGATGCGCTCGCCGCGATCGAGGCCTATCCGTGGCCCGGCAACGTTCGCGAGCTCGAAAACCGGTTGAAGCGCGCGGTGATCATGGCCGACGGCAAATATGTCGGCGCGGGCGATCTCGATTTGCCCCGGGGTCCCGGCGAAGATGACGGCGCGGCGCTGATCAATCTTCGCGCCGCCCGCGAAGTCGCCGATCGCCGCGCCATCCGCCAGGCCATGAGCCGCACCGAAAACAACATCTCGAGCGCCGCCAAACTGCTCGGCATCAGCCGCCCGACGCTGTACGACCTCATCAAGCAGTACCGGCTACACGCCTAGCACCTCCGCCATTTCCGCCACCTCGAGCCAGCGGTGCTCCGCGACATCCTTCGCCGCGCGTTTCTCCTCGACCGCATCGGTCAGCGCCGCGAACCGTTTGGGGTCCTTGAGATAAAGGTCGGGACAATGCAGCGCCGCCTCATCCGCCGCGATCTCGCGCTCGATCCGCTCGATCTCCCCTGGCAACCGGTCGAGATCGCGCTGATCCTTATAGCTGAGCTTCCCACTTCCCCCTCTCCCGCCTGCGGAAGAGGGTCGGGGTGAGGGCCTGTTTTCCTTCTTCGCCTTTGGAACCGCCCGGGCCGTCCGCTGGCGTACCCAATCCTCATATCCGCCGGCGACCACGTCGATCTTGCCCGACCCGTCGAGCCCCAGAGTGACCGTCACCGTCCGATCAAGAAAATCGCGGTCGTGGCTGACGATCAACACCGTCCCGTCATAATCGGCGATCACTTCCTGGAGCAGGTCGAGCGTTTCCAGATCCAGGTCGTTGGTCGGCTCGTCGAGCACCAGCAGGTTGGACTCGCGCGCGAATTCCCGCGCCAGCAACAGCCGCGATCGCTCGCCCCCCGACAGCGACCCGACCAGCGCCTCGCTCAATTCCGGCGCGAACAGGAATTGCTTCAGATAGCCCTTGATGTGCATGCGCTGCCCACGCACGTCGATCCAGTCATTGCCCTCGGCCAGCACGTCACGCACCCGCCGCGCCGGGTCCATCAGCTTGCGCTGCTGGTCAATGACGATCCCGCTCAGCGTCTTGGCCTGCCGGACCTTGCCGTCGTCGGGCGCGATCTCGCCGGTCAGCAGCTTCAGCAGGGTCGTCTTGCCCGCACCATTGGCCCCGACGATCCCGATCCGGTCCCCGCGCTGCACCCGCAGCGAGAAATCGCGGATGATGACCCGCTCGCCATAGGTCTTGGTGACATGCTCGGCATCGATCACCGTCTTGGTCTTCACATCGTCCCGCGCCAGCGCGATCTGCGCGGTCCCCGGGCTGCCGAGCATCGCGGCGCGCGCCTCGCGCATGGCATATAATTTGGTCAACCGGCCCTGGTTACGCCGCCGCCGCCCGGTCACTCCGCGTTCGAGCCAATGCTCCTCGAGCTTCAATCGGGCGTCGAGCTTGTCGGCCGAGCGGGCATCTTCGGCGAACACCGCTTCGGTCCACGCATCGAACCCGCCAAAGCCGATTTCCGCGCGCCGCAGCCGCCCGCGGTCCATCCACAGGCAGCTTTTGGTCAGGCGCGACAAGAAGGTTCGGTCATGGCTGATGACGATGACCGCGCCCTGGAACCGCCC
>JANPMU010000233.1:0-5993 GCA_031427095.1 Sphingomonas sp. | reverse complement strand
ACGAGGCCGAACAGCACCGCGACCCAGATCAGCAGGCTCTTGGTCCAGGGATTGCCGGGTTTATTGTCGCTCATGATTCGTCTCGTCCGCGCCGGAATGGCTTGCCCTCTAAAATAGGCGCTATGTCGTTAATGACAATGTCACCTGCGGCGTGGGGCGGGCGACACGCGCCAGAGCGAACCGCCGTCGAGCTTGAGCGGCCCCAATGTCGTGCTTTTGCCGAGGGTCAAAGCGTCGATTGCGCGGGCCAGCTCCGGGCCGCGCGGGGGTGGAGCCTCGGCGCGGGCGAAGGCGGCGAGGAGCAAGCGCCGCTGAAACTCGCGCGGGAGATTGCTTGGATCGATGGTCAGCGCCGCGCCGTCACTCGCAATTCGGGCGCTGATCAGCGGGGCGAGCGCCCAGTCGAGCGCATCGTCGGCCTCTCCGAGATGGTGGGCGGCGGCGGCGAGGCGTGCCGGATCGGCCCATTCACTGTCGGCAAGCCAGCGGCGGACCCGGGTGCGGTCGTGGCGCGGGTCGTCGTTGGCCGGGTCGATCGCGGGGGTCAGGCCGGCGTCGGCGACGATCCGCGCAAGTTCAACGCGGCGCCACGCGAGGAGGGGGCGGACCAGCAACACCGTCGCGGACAGCGCGCGGCTGGGGCGAACCCCGCTCAAACCCGCGATCCCCGAACCGCGCGCGAGCCGCATCAGCAGGGTTTCGGCCTGGTCGTCGACATGGTGGCCGGTCGCGATGGCGGTCAGCGCGCGTGCTTCGGCCCAATCGCGCAGCAAAGCGTAACGATGGTCGCGGGCGCGCGCCTGGAGGTTGGACGCGGGATCTTCAGCCCATGCCACGGTGAGGATCGAGTGGGGCACGCCGAGCCGCGCGCACAGCGCGGCGACCGCTTCGCATTCGGCGCGGCTGGCTTCGCGCAGCGCGTGATCGACGCTGGCGACCGCGATCCTGGCGGGGAAAGCGGCGGCGGCGAGGAGGAGCAGCGCGAGGCTGTCGGGACCGCCCGACACCGCGAGGCCGAGCGGCGCGCCGGAATAAGGAACGAGCGCGGTCAGGTCAGCGGCGAAGCGCGCCACCGCGTCCGCAGGCGGGATCATCGCCTTACTTGCACTTCGCCTCGGCAAGCGCGGCGGGGATCATCGCCCTCAGCGCGGTGCGCATGGTCGTCGCATAGACGTCGCCAAGCTCGGCATAGGCCTTGCATGCTTGCTGCGGCTGGCCGAGCTTGACCAGCGACTGGCCGAGGTAAAACAGGCTGTCGGCGGCGCGCTCGCCCTTGGGATCGCCGCGATAATTGGCGAGCAAAGCTTCGGCCGCGGGGCGTGGCTGGCCGCTGTCGAGCAAGGCGCGACCGGTGAGGTTGTTGGCCCAGCTGACGCGGCGATGCCCGGGGAAAGCCGACACCATCGCGCGGAGCACGGTCACCGCTTCGCCATAGCGCTTGGCCTGCCACAGATCGAAGCCCTGGAGATAGGTTTCCTCGCCGGGGTCGGCAGCGCTGCTCGGCGGAGCGACGGACAGGCGCGGCGCGGGGATTTCGACCTTGGGCCGCGGCGCGGGCGGGGGGGCGGTTGCGGACATGGCCGGTTCGGTCGCGGCGGAAGCGGGGGCGGTTTCGAGCGCGCGGAAGCGATTGTCCTGGTCAGCGCGAAGGCGGGCGAGGTCGACCTCGATTACGCCGAGGCGATTGCCGTTTTCTTCGGACGTGCGGATGAGCTCGGTCAACTGCCGTTCGAGCGCGTCGATCCGGCCATATAGTTCGCTGACCGAGCCCTGGGTCGCGGCGGGATCGTCGGAAAAGCCAGCGGTGTCGGCCGGCTGGCCCTTGGGGAACAGCTGCTTCTGGACCTGGCGGACCTGCTTTTCGAGCCGGTCGATGCGTTGCTCGGGCGACGGCGGGGTCTTGGCCGACGCGGGGCTCAGCGCAACCGCGGAAAGGGCGACAATTGGTGCGGCGAAACGAATACGCATGATGGTGAAAAAATCCTGAAAGTTGGTCGTGGACGATGCTGCCGGACAGCGGCTGTCGGGCTGATGAACCTATTCGGCCGGAGGCGCGGCATTGCCCGTTGTGGCGGGCGCAGCAACCGGCCCCGCCCCTGCGGCTGGCCCGCGCATCAGGTCGGGGCCGAGCAGGCTGACGTCACTGATGGTCGTCGCGGCGACCCCCACCGAAGGCGCATCGGCAGTGCCGACCGATATCCGGATCGCCTCGGGCTTGCCGGTGCGCAGCAACGGGGCCTTGGCGGTGGGCGGCACTTCGAAGCTTTGCCCGCTGGCAAGCTGGCCCTGGAACAGATTCGCACCACTGCGCTCATAGACCTGGAGCCAGACCGGCTCGTTGGCGGTGATCACCACCGGGCCGCCGGCCGCTGGAACGGAGACCGTCGGCGGCGCGCCGGTTTTGGCGGTCGCGACATTGTCGATCGCGGGTGACGCGTTGTCGGGAGCGCCGAGCGAACGCGACTGGTTCCACAGCAGGAAAGCGACGATCAGCGCCACTGCCGCGACCGCGGCGATGACCAGCCAGCGCGGCATGACCCGCGCCGGGTCGGCCGATTCGAACACTTCGGGCTGGGTCACCGCAGCGCGCATCCCGCCGATTTCGATCCGCAACTGATCGGCAATGGCGGTCCGGTCGAGCCCGACGGCGGTGGCGTAGGATTTGGCGAAACCCATGGTGTAGGTCGGTGCCGGAAGCTTGTCCCATTCGCTCGCTTCGATGCTCACGAGGTGGCGCGTCGGGATCCGCGTCTGGGCGGCGATATCATCGAGCGTGATCCCGGCCGCTTCGCGCGCGGCGCGGAGCTTTTCGCCGACCGATTCGGTGATCATTTCTTCGTCTTCAACCATCACTCGTCCCCGTAACCGGCACCGTCGGTCGGCGGCACTGTCAAGGTCGGCAGGGAGCCTGTCAACCGGATTGGCGCGGCTCAGCCGAGCGCGACTGCGTTGCGCCTGGCCCAGTCGGCGAGCGCCTTGCGCATGTCGCGCGGCGGCTTGGCGAGCAATTGCGTGACCTTGGCGCGCACGGCGGAGGCGTCGATCGAGCGGATCATCGCCTTGATCGGACCCATCGCCGCCGGCGTGATCGAGAAATTGTCGATGCCGATGCCAATCAGCGCCATCGCTTCCAACGGCCGCCCGCCCATCTCGCCGCACAAGCGTAGCGGGACATTGGCCTCCCGCGCGGCAATGACGACGCGGCGAAGAAAGCGCAGGATCGCCGGACTGAGCCAGTCGTATCGCTCGGCGAGTCGCGGATCGCCGCGGTCGGCGGCAAACAGGAACTGGGTGAGGTCATTGGTCCCGATCGAGAGGAAATCGATCCGCGGCAGAAGGAGGTCGAGCATTTCGGCGAGGCTCGGCACTTCGAGCATCGCGCCATATTCGATCCGCGTTGGCAGCGGGCGGCGGGCATTTCGGGCCCACTCGAGCTGATCCTCGAACAAGGCGCGGGCTTCCTCATATTCCCATGGTTCGGAGACCATCGGAAACATCACGCGCAACACCCGGCCGTCGGACGCCTCGATCAACGCGCGCGCCTGAGCCTTCATCAGGGTCGAGCGATCGAGCGACAGGCGCAGCGCGCGCCAGCCCATCGCCGGATTCTCCGCCTCGTCCTTGGCATCGGCGAGATAGGGCAGCGCCTTGTCGCCGCCGATATCGACCGTGCGAAAAATCACCGGACGGTCCCCGGCGGCGTCGAGCACGCTCTTGTACAAGCGCTGCTGGCTCTCGCGGCCGGGCAAGGTCGCCGAGACGAGGAACTGGAATTCGGTGCGGAACAGGCCGATCCCTTCGGCGCCGGTCAGATCGAGCGAGGCGGCATCCTCGGCGAGGCCGGCATTGACCATCAGCGTCACCTTCAGACCATCGCGGGTTTCGGCGGGCAAGTGGCGGATCGACACATATTCGGCGCGGCGCTTGTTGCTCATCGCCATGCGGTGTTCGAAAGTGCTCGCGAGCGAGCTGGTCGGACGGATGACAAGGCTGCCCTGGTCGCCGTCGACCAGGATCGTGTCGCCCTCCGCCGCGATGTGACGGACGTCGTGGACCCGGCCGATCACCGGCACTCCCATGGCGCGGGCGACGATGGTGACGTGCGCGGTCAGCGAGCCTTCCTCGAGCAGCACGCCCTTCAGCCGCCGCCGGTCATATTCGAGCAGCTCGGCAGGGCCGAGGTTGCGCGCGATGAGGATCGTGTCGCGCTTCAGTCCCGTTTGCGCGGCGGTGCCCATGCGGCCCGAGACGATCCGCATCAACCGGTTGGCGAGATCGTCGAGGTCGTGCATCCGCTCGGCGAGCAGAGGATCGTCGATCTCGCGCATCCGGGCGCGGGTGCGCTGCTGGACCCGCTCGATCGCCGCCTCGGCAGTCAGGCCGCTGTCGATCGCCTCGTTGATGCGCCGCTGCCAGCCTTCGTCATAAGCGAACATCTTGTAGGTCTCGAGGATCTCCTGATGCTCGCCGGCGGTGCCGAACTCGGCCTCGCGGGTCATCGCTTCAATCTGCTCGCGCATCCGGCGGAAGGCCGAATAGACGCGTGAACGCTCGGCTTCATTATCGTCGGACACGGTATGCTCGACGACCACGCGCGGCTGGTGGAAGACGGCGACCCCGCGCGCCATTCCGGCAACCAGCTTCAATCCCGCGAGGCGCACCGGGCCCGCGTCGCGCCCGCCGCCGCGGCGCTGCGAGCCGTCGGCGAGCTGGGCGTTGGCGATCATTTCCGACAAGACCATCGCGACCGTCTGAAGCGCCTCGATCTCGACCTCGTCATAGCGGCGCGGCTCGGCGTGCTGGACGCACAGCACTCCGGTCGCACTTTCGCGGCGGATGATCGGCACCCCGGCGAAACTGTGGAAATGCTCCTCGCCGGTTTCGGGGCGGTAGACGAATTCGGGGTGGCTGGTGGCCTCGGCGAGGTTGAGCACGCGGCCGTCCTCGGCGATCGTCCCGACGAGGCCTTCACCAAGCGCGAGGCGGGTGACGTGGACCGCTTCCTTGCGCAGGCCGTGGGTGGCGAACAATTCGAGGCTGTTGTCGCGCATCAGGTAGATCGAGCAAACCTCGCTGCGCATCGCCGAGGCGATCAGATCGACGACCCGGTCGAGCTTGGCCTGCGCGCTGCCACGGCGCGCCATGATATCGTGAAGCCCGGTGAGGATTTCACGCGAGGAGACGACAGCGGCGGCGGCGTTCACGGGCATAAGCAGTGGCTACCAGATGCGGGTGACGAACGCCAAGGCGGGTTGAAACGAGAGTCGGGTTCAGTGAGTCGGCACCGGCCCGCGCCCCCACCCGGCCCCCCGATCAGTCTATTCGTTGGGTGGCCGGTTAAGGGAGCGGGCCGGTGCCGTCTCGAGCGCAAGCGGAAACAGACTTTAACCGCGGGCCTCGAGCGCCGCAGCGGCCTGAGCGGCGAGTTCGGCGAGGATTTCGGCGACCGGCTGTTCGCTGGTCACCATGCCGACCGATTGGCCGGCCATGATCGAGCCGCCCTCGACATCGCCGTCGATCACCGCGCGGCGCAGCGCTCCGGCCCAATAATGTTCGATCTGGAGCTGGGCTTCGGCCATTTCGATCGACCCGTCATCGAGCAATTTGGCGACTTCGCGCTGTTTGGCGGCAAAGGCGAGGGTTTCGCGATTCTTGAGCGCGCGGACCGGGATCACGGGGAGCCGCGGGTCGATCTGGACCGACGGAATGGCGTCGCGGGCGGACGCGCGGATGAACGCTTTTTTGAAATTGGCGTGGGCGATGCTTTCGGTAGCGCAAACAAAGCGCGTGCCGAGCTGAACCCCGACCGCGCCCATTTCGAGGTAAGCCGCGATGGCCTCGCCGCGGCCGATCCCGCCGGCGACGAATATTGGCATGTCGGCGGCGATGTGCGGCAGGATTTCCTGCGCGAGGACCGAGGTCGAGACCGGGCCGATATGACCGCCGGCCTCCATCCCTTCGATGACCAAAGCGTCGGCGCCCGAACGGGTCAG
>JANPMU010000232.1:0-7538 GCA_031427095.1 Sphingomonas sp. | reverse complement strand
TCACACCCGCATCGGCATCAGGACGTAGAGCGCGTTCGATTTGTCATTTTCGCGCAGCAGGGTCGGGGCGGCGGCGTCGGCGAGGTGGACTTCGACACTGTCGCCTTCGATCTGGCCGAGGATGTCGAGCAGATAGCGCGCGTTGAAGCCGATCTCGAGGCTTTCGGAGCCGTAATCGGCGGCGATTTCCTCGACCGCGAGGCCGTTTTCGGGGCTGGTCACCGACAAAGTGATCTTGTCGCGGTCGACCGCCATCTTGACCGCTCGGGTCTTCTCCGAGGCGATGGTCGAAACCCGGTCGACGCCGGCCGCGAAGCTTTTCGGGTCGAGCTTCAATAATTTGTCATTTCCGGTCGGGATGACGCGATTGTAATCGGGGAAGGTGCCGTCGATCAGCTTGCTGGTGAGCACCGCGCTGCCCAGCCCGAAGCGAACCTTGGTCGGCGACAGCGAGACTTCGACCGTGCCTTCGACCTCGTCGAGCAATTTGCGCAATTCGCCGACGCATTTCTTGGGAATGATGATGTCGGGCATGTTCTCGGCGCCGTCGGGGCGGGCGACGGTGACCCGGGCAAGACGGTGACCATCGGTCGCGGCGGCCTTCAGATGATCGTCGGCGACATGGAGGAAGATGCCCATGAGGTAATAGCGGGTTTCCTCGCTCGAGATGGCGAAGCGGGTCTTGTCGATGATCTGGCGCAGGGTCGCGGCGGGAAGCTCGAACCGGGTCGGGAGCTCGCCCTCGGCGATTACCGGGAAATCGTCGCGCGGAAGGGTCGACAGGTTGAAGCGGGCGCGGCCGGCATTGACCTGCATCTTGCCATCGGCGGCGGCGAGCTCGACCTGGCTTCCTTCGGGAAGCTTGCGGACGATTTCGAAAAAGGTGTGCGCCGAAACCGTCGTCGCACCGGCCTGGGTGACGGACGTCGCGGGGACGCTTTCATCGACCTGGAGGTCGAGATCGGTGGCCATCAGCCGAATGCTGCCATCGTCGCGCGCCTCAATCAGCACGTTCGACAGGATCGGGATCGTATTGCGCCGCTCGACCACCGACTGGACGTGGCTCAAGCTCTTCAAAAGGGTTGCCCGTTCAATCGTCGCCTTCATCGCCAGTCCTTGCCCCTGTCGCTTACGCAGAGGCACGTTATAGCGAGCCCGTGCGCCGCCGCCAGAGGGCAGACAAGGGAAATTCAGCTGGCTTCGCGGGTCGGCAGGAATCGTGGCAACAAGGTGTCTATGGCTTTGCGGGTCTGCTCTGCCTGGCGATCGAGAATCGCGAGCGCGGCGGTCATCGCCGCAAGGTCCGGAGCGAGCTCGATTATCGCCGCAGCCTGGCCAAGCGCCATCGCGCCGACGCTCATCGTCGCACCCTTGAGGCTATGCGCTTCGTTGCGCGCGCGGGCGATGTCCCCGGCCAGCACGGCGCGGCGGATGATCGCCGGTCGCTCGACCAGTTCCTTGGCGAGCAGCGCCAGCAGTCCTTCGAAGCGGGTCGCGCCGATCGCCACGCTGATCTGGTTGATATGAATATAGTCGAACAGCGGGACTTCGGCCGTCGCATCGGGCGGACTCGCGTCCGCAGCCGCCACCACGCCATTGCCGATCGCCGCCAGCCTGGTCGCCAGCGCGTGCCGGTCGATCGGCTTGGTCATGAACCCGGTCAGTCCGGCATTGTCATAGAACCGCCGTCGCTCTGGCGAGGCGTCGGCGGTCAGCGCGAAAATCGGCACGGCGGCGCACGGGCCGAGCGAGGCGCGGATCGCGCGCGTCGCCGCCAACCCGTCCATTTCCGGCATCTGCATGTCCATCAGGATGCAGTCGAAACGCTGGTCGAGTGCGGCCTCGACCGCCATGCGCCCATTTTCGACCAGGATCGCTTTGTGGCCGAGACGCCGAAGAATCGCCCCGATCAGCATCTGGTTGACCGGATTATCCTCTGCCACGAGGATATCGAGACGACGCTGGCTGATCGGAAGATCAACTGCGGGAGCGCGCCAATCGGCCGCATCGCTTTGTTCGAGAGGGACCTCGAACCAGAAGGTCGAACCGCGACCGGGGGCTGATTCGATCCCGATTTTCCCGTCCATCGCCTCGATCACCCAGCGACTGATGGCCAGGCCCAGCCCGGTCCCGCCAAACCGGCGCGAGGTCGAATGGTCGGCCTGGACAAACGGCTGGAACAGGCGGTCAAGGTCCTGATCGGCGATGCCGATGCCGGTGTCGCGGACTTCGACCCGCCAGTTGAGCTGATCCGCGCCGATTGCGGTCGGTCGGATATCGATCGTGACCCGGCCCCGCTCCGTGAATTTGATGGCGTTGCTGATGAGGTTGCTCATGACCTGTTGCAAGCGCACCGGGTCGCCCCGAACAATGCCCCCGTGCGAGCCATCGAAGTGCATCGCAATGAGCAACCCCTTCTGTGACGCGGCATTGGTGAACAGGTCGAGGGTCGACTGGGCAAGTTCCTCGAAATCGAAATCGGTCGACGCAAGGCTGAGATTGCCGCTTTCGATCTTCGAGAAGTCGAGCACATCGTCGAGCACCGTCATCAGCAACGTCGCGGACTGCTTGAGCGTCGAGAAATAGCGCTCGCGTTCGTCCTCTGGCAGGTCAGCGCGAAGCAGCTCGATCATCCCCAATACGCCGGTCATCGGGGTGCGGATTTCATGGCTCATGGTTGCGAGAAAATTGCTCTTGGCATGGGCGGCGGCGCGCGCCTCGTCGCGGGCCAGGGTCGCCGCCTTGAGCAACCGATTGCGTTCGCTGATCACGGCGCTGACCGGCAAGGTGATGAACACCACGACGGCGATGAATGACTGGAGCAGCAACATGCGGTCGCTCGGATCGACCGGACTCGCGGCGATCGGGCCGGACCCGATCGAGGTGAGGAGAACCGCTTCTGCGGCCACGACGGCGGTTGCCAGAGCGGCACCCCCGGCCGGCATGCGAAAAGCGGCCAGCAGCAGGCAGGGAATAACCCACGCCTGGATCGATGCCGACTGGGTGTAGACAATCGCGGTAACGACAACCGTGATCGCAAGGATCAGCGCGGGCTCGAGCAAAGCCCGGGCAGGCAGGCGAAAATCAAGCTTGCGAGGGATCGCCAGCAGCAGTGGAGTGAGGGTCAACAGCCCAAGCGCATCGGCAAGGAACCACTGCTTGAACAATGGCACCATCGCCACGCCATCGCTGACGCCGAGATAAAGTGCCGCGCCGCTGGCCGAGAGCAAAGGCGCGATCAGCCCCGCAAACAGGAGGAAATGCCCGAGCGGGCGCACTTCACCCAGGCTGAACCCGGACCCGAAACGCCGCTGCATCGGAAGCGCGACGACCAGCACTTCGAAAGCATTGAGCAATGATAGCACAAGGCCACGAAGCAGCGCATCGCCATTGGCGAGGTTGGCGGCGAAATTGGCGGCCAGGACGGCGGCGACGAGTTCAGGCCAGCGCTGTTTCGGGCTGCGCAAAAGGATCGCCACCGCGACGGCATTGGCCAGCCAGACCGAAGCGATGCGGCCGTTTTGACGCGTAAGCAGAACCCCAGCCCAGGCGACGAGGAACACCGAAGCGGCGATCGCGGCGATCATCGCCAGCCGACGCGCGAGCGAGGCCATCGTCCCGGTCGTCATCCGCCACCTCCACCACCAAAAAACTTAGTGGTGTTAGCAGCTCACTCCATTCGACCTGCCAAGGATCGGGTCCGTTACGGAGCGAGTGGCGGACCGACAGCGCCAAACTGACGCTGTATGGCTCGCATTTGAGACAAATTGGTCCGTTACCGACCGAATAGTGGTTTCAGCTTGGCATCAGCACCGAGTCAATCCGGTGGATGACCCCGTTTGAACGGCGGTCGTCGGCGCCGGTGACGACCGCCTTGGTACCCGCTGCGTCGCTGAGGACGATCTTGTCGCCGTCCCTGGTCGCGGTGAGCGTGGCGCCGCCCATCGTCGCCAGCACCGCTTTGCCCTTGCCGTTATCGATCGCCTTGGCGATGTCGGCGGCTAGGATCGTGCCCGGAAGAATGTGATAGGTCAGCACCCCGGTGAGCTGGGCGCGAGAGTCCGGCTTGAGCAGCGCATCGAGTGCCCCGGCCGGCAGTTTCGCGAACGCCGCGTCGCCGGGAACGAGGACCGTGTACGGGCCCGGGCCAGCGAGGGTCTGGTCGAGCCCGGCGGCCTTCGCTGCGGCGACGAACTTGCTGTCGGTCGCATTGGCAGCGAGCCCGTCGGCGATCGTCGCATTGCCTGCTGCGTCAGCCGCTTCGGCGGAGGCGGGCGCATTGCCGTCGGTGGTGTCGGCCTTGTTGCAGCCGGTGACGATGATCAGCGCGGCCGCGAGGCCCATCCGAATGGTCAATTGGGACATTGATCGTTCCTGTCTTGAGCGAAGTAAAAAGGGGTGGCCACGCCGATCAACGACGGGCCACCCATTTGTTTCCGCGGGGCGCCTAGATCAGGGCCGAAATCACCGCCTGGATCAGCTGGGTCCTGGCGTCGACCTGATAAATGTAGCCGTCGTTGTAACGGTACATATTGTCGGCGGTGTCATAATAGCGGTCGCGATAGGCGTAGGGGACGTTGTAGGCGTCATAGCCCAGCGGCATCCGCTGACCGACGCCGAAGTCGCCCGCGAGCAGAGCGGCGATTCCCTCGATCAGCCCGTTCGACCGGTTGACCTGATAAATCCCACCATCGCCGTAGCGATAATAATAGTCATCATTGTCGGCATAATAGCTCTGATACTGGGTCGGCACATTGTAGAAATCATAGTCCATCGGATAACGCTGCCCAACCGCGAAATAGTTGCCGTCATTATTAAACAGCGGGAACAATCCATCGATCAGTCCGCGGTCGCGGTTCACCCGATACGCGTAGCCATTGGCCTCGCGATAATAATATTCATCGCTGTCGGGGTACCAGTTGCGGAAGGATGGCGGGAGAAGACTGCGCTGATAGAGATTGCTCAAGCGCGTGCCGATCAGCTTTTTCGCCTGGCCCGGGGGCAGGCAGCCATTATTCTTGGCAAAAAGCCCCGGAGGGCAGCCGTCGATCAAGCCGCGCGCACTGGCGTTGCCGGCAAAGCGCCGGTCGAACCGATCGCCGAGAATCACGCGGTCATTGCCATGGTCGCGCACCTTCATGGCCCCGCGGCGCTCGTCATGACGACCGCTCAGCGCGATGCGGTCATCGCCGGCGCTATGCTTCACGCGGTCGTCGGATCCACGGCCGTGCATCGAGCGTTGCTGTTTGTGGTTGTCGGCTTGATCGGCAAAATTCCGGTCCGAGCGACCGCCCATCGCGCGACCCTCGCGGTTGGTGTCGGTGATGCGGGCATTGCCCCCGCCACGGTCGGCCTTGGCCGCCTGGCCACCGCCGCGATCAGACTTGGCAGACTGACCCTTGTCGCCGCCTTTGCCCTGACCACCACTTTGGCCGGAACGATCGGCGAGGGCGGGCGAAGCGATCGCCAGCGCGGCCACGCCGACGGCTAATATCCACTTGGTCATGACGAAAATCTCCTTCTGTCCGAATATCAACGGTCCGGCGGGCAGCCCGTTCCAACCCCCGTCGCCGTTGCCGCGCGCTTCATCGTTCGAAGATGAGCCCACTATTTCCGCGATTTAGCCCGGAACGCGCTAGGTCAGTCGGGCGGCCAGCCGGGCGAAGGCGGCGATATCGGCCTGGTCATGATAGAGGCCGAGGCCGACCCGCAGAACATCGCCGCGGACGTCGGTGATGCAATCGCTGGCGGAAAGCTGGGCACACCAGCGCGCAGCGTCAGGCGAGCGAAACGCGAGGAAGCGCGCATGGGGTTGGTCACCCGGCGGATTGAGCAACTCCGCTCTGGCCAATGGTGAGGACTGGAGCGCATCGACCATGAGACGCTGGAGGTCCGCGACATGCGCCGAGATTCGCGCGGTGGTCAGCCCTGCGGAATCGAGCATCCGGCGGATGGCGTTGAAGCGGTAGAGCGCCGAGGGATCGAACGTCGCGCCCATGAAGCGCATCGCGTCGGGCGCGTAACCGACCATGTCCGGCGGCAGCTTGAGATCGTCGAACTCGGCATACCAGCCGGTGATCGGCGGGCGCGGGCCGAAACCGGGGGGCGCGTGGAGAAAGCCCATCCCCTCCCCCGCCATGGCATATTTATAGCCCCCGGCGAGGAAGAAGCAGGACAAAGCGACGGTTTCCAAAAAGGGCGATTCCAGCGCCATGAAACTATGGTAGCCGTCGATCACGACCCATGGCCCATCGGGCTTGGATACACCAGCCAACTCCATGATATCCTGAAGAATTTTACCGCTGCCGAACTGCAATTGGCTGACGAAGATGAGGTCGTGACCGGCGCGGGACGCGGCGTCGGCGAACCCATCGAGCGGCACATTCTCGAGGGTAATTTCGCCGCTCTCGACCCAGCGCGCAAACTGGCGGCGGGCGCTGTGGAATTCGCCGGTGCTGGTCAGCACGCGCAGCGGATGTCCGGAACGGCGCGGGCAGGCCGCCGCGATGCGGACGATGAAATCATGCGTATTGGCGGCGAACACGATCGCGTCGGGCATGCCCGTGCCAAGCTCGGCCGCGATATGGCGCTGCGCCTCTGGCCACACCTCGCCCATCACGCGGTCCCATTTGCGGTCGGCGAGACGCGCGGCGTCGTCCCACGCCTCGATTTGGCCGATAAAGCTGGCGTCGGGCCACAGATGATGGCTGTGCGCGGCCATATGCAGCCGCCCGGGGGCCGCGCCGAGCGCGCGCGAGAACAAATGCTTGAAACTCACAAAAAAGTTCTCAGCGCCCAGAGCTCGGGAAAGGCGCGCTTCGACAAGGTCGATTGAAGGTAAGCCGCGCCTTCGGAGCCGCCGGTGCCCATCTTGTTGCCGATGATGCGGGTGACGGTGAGGACATGCTTGTGTCGCCAGCCGGCCAGCGCATCGTCGATGTCGACCAGTTTCTCGGCCAATTGGTATAATTCGAACCAGCGTTCGGTGTCGCGGTAGACGGCCAGCCATGCCGCCGCGATCGCGGTGCCTGAGCCTTGGTCAAATTCGGTGGCGCCAAGGTCGAACCCGGCGCGGGCGAGCGCGGCATTGGCCTCGTCCCACAGGCTCGGCTCGGCCAGCGCGGCGGTGAGCAGGGCATGGCCGACGCTGCCGCCTTCCTGATGTTCGAGATAGGCCGGGTCCTTGAGCCCGAGGCGATATTCGAGCTCGCGGAACTGGACCGACTGGAACCCCGACGAGGTGCCGAGCACATCGCGAAAGCGGCTGTAATCGACCGGGGTGAGCGTCGCCAGCACATCCCATGACAGGGTCATCACCGCCTGGATCTTGCTGATCCGCGCCATCGCCTTGTAGGCCGGGGCGAACTGGTCGGCGCGAACCAGCTCGATCGCCAGCCTGAGCTCGTGGAGCATCTGCTTGAGCCACAGCTCCTTGGTCTGGTGGATGACGATGAACAGCATCTCGTCATGCAGCCCGGAGAGCGGCGTTTGCGCCGACAGTAGTTTGTCGAGCTCGAGATAGTCGGCATAGGTCATGC
>JANPMU010000231.1:0-3959 GCA_031427095.1 Sphingomonas sp. | reverse complement strand
GCGAGCATCAGCCCGAACGCCCACACCAGCAGCATCGCCGGGGTCAGGATGATCGTCCGCGCGCGGTCCTCGCGCTCGATCCACGCCCGATCCTCGGCCGATCCGGGGGTGGTCGCGTGATGATAGACATAGAAGCGCGGCAGCAGGAACAATCCCGCCATCCAGAAGATGACGAAGGTGATGTGCCCCGCCTTGACCCACGGATAAGCCGCCCCGAGCCAGCCAGTGAAATCGCCCATTATCAACGTCCTCGAACCATCTCGAGCAACTGCTCGACATGGGCGATCGGCGTATCCTGCTGGATGCCGTGGCCCAAGTTGAAGATGTGCGGCCGGTCGCCCAGCGCGTCAATGATCCGGCTCACCGCATCGCGCAATCGTTCGCCCCCCGCGATCAGCGCGAGCGGATCGAGATTACCCTGGACCGGTAAATCCGCAGGCAGGATCTTGGCCGCCCACGCCGGATCGACCGTCTCGTCCAGCCCGATCGCATCGACTCCTGTCTCGGCGGCATAAGCGCCAAGTTTACCGCCCGCGCCCTTGGGGAAACCGATGATCGGCACATCGGGATGCCGCGCCTTCAATCCCGCAACCAGTCGCGCAGTCGGTGCAATCACCCAGCGCTCGAATTCGGCCGGCGCCAGGCTCCCTGACCAGCTGTCGAACAATTGCACCGCATCGACTCCGGCGTCGATTTGTCCCGACAGATATTCGAGCGTCACCGCTTCGATCCGTTCGATGATCGCGGCGAATGCTTGCGGGTCGCTGTAAGCCATCCTGCGTGCTTCGGATTGCTCGCGGCTGCCCTGACCCGCGACCATGTAGGTCGCGACCGTCCACGGGCTTCCAGCGAAGCCGAGGAAGGTCGTCGAAGGCGATAGCTCAGCCTTCACTTTGCGGACGGTGGCATAAATCGGTTCGAGCCGTCCCATGACCGGTTCAAGCGCACAGAGCGGCGCTCCCGACAGCGGCGGCGACAAACGCGGGCCCTCGCCGGCGACAAATTTCAAATCCATCCCGATCGCGTGGGGAACGATTAAAATATCCGAAAACAGGATTGCCCCGTCGAACGCAAACCGCTTCAGCGGCTGAAGAGTGACTTCGGCTGCGCTCGCCGGATCATAAACCAAATCGAGGAACCCGCCCTTGGCCGAGCGCAACGCGCGATATTCAGGCAGATATCGTCCCGCCTGGCGCATCAGCCAGATTGGTGGCGGGTCACGCCGCTCACCCCTCAAGACGGCGAGCAATGGCTTGTCGGCCATGTTCGAATTGATCGGATCAGCCGGCAAGGACGCCACCTCTATTCTCCTAATTAGAATATATAAGAATCTATGAAGATGTAGATGGCGGGCGGGTCGCGGGGCTTAAGGCTTCGTCCCGCTTTTGCCAACAGGGGCGTGGTCGCCTTGTCGCTTGAGGACAGGCGAGTCGCGGCCGGCCTCCCCCATGATTCACAGTCTGGGGATCGTTTGAGTCACCCGTGGACAATATCTCGGATATCACTCGCAAAGCGGGGGACGATTGTCGCGCTGGGCCTATCCCCAATGCCGCGCTAGGCTTGCACCGGGGTTTTTCCACAGGAACATATCATGCCGCTCGTCCTCGCTTCGTCCAGTGCCATACGACGCCAGATGCTCGATGCCGCAGGCGTCGCGCATCATGTCGTTCCGGCCGACGTGGACGAGGCGGCGATCAAGGCGGGGCATGATGGCAGCCTTGACCATCTGGCGATCAGGCTCGCCTCGGCCAAGGCGCTTGGCGTCAGCGTCGGACGCCCTGGTGACTGGGTCATCGGCAGCGACAGCCTGGTTCGCGTCAACGGTCGGGACTTCGACAAGCCGCAAGACCGCGCTGAAGCGGCCGCGCACCTGCGCTTGTTCTCGGGCCAATCGATGATCCTGACCAGCGCGGTGGCTTTGGCGCGCGGCGATCGCGTCGAATGGTCTCACGCCGAAACTGCCACGCTTCACGTCCGCGCTTTGTCCGACATGTTCATCGAATCCTACCTTGATAGCGAATGGCCCGAAGTCGGCTATTGCGTCGGCGTGTTCCGGATGGAGGGGCCGGGGGTGAACCTGTTCGATCGAATCGACGGCAATCATTTTACGATTCTCGGGATGCCACTGCTGCCCTTGCTCGGTGCGTTGCGGGCACGCGGGCTGGTGGCGTCATGACGGCTAACCAGCGGCCCTATGCCGAAGTGATCGGCGACCCGATCAAACATTCACTCTCGCCCGTGATCCACCGTTTCTGGCTCCACGCGCTGGGTATCGAGGCCGATTATCGCCGACACCGCGTAGCCCGCGCCGATTTCCCGGCGTTCCTTGCGGCACGCCGCACCGATTCCGATTGGCGCGGCTGTAATGTGACCATGCCGTTGAAGCTTGACGCGGTCGCGCTGGCCGACGACTCGACCGACCGCGCGGTGGCGGCGGGGGCGGCCAATCTGCTGATCCCGCGCGACGGCAAATTGCTCGCAGGGAACACCGATGTCGGCGGCGTGCGGGCATTGTTCGAACGGCTGATCGCCAATGGCGTTCCGGTCCGCAGCGTGACCCTGCTCGGCAATGGCGGCGCGGCGCGCGCGATCCTTGTTGCGCTCCACGATCTTGGCCTCGACCAGGTGCGGATCCAGTCGCGCGATCATGGCGCGGCAGTCAAGCTCGCGGTCGAGTTCGGGCTCCGCGAGGCGCCGCGGTCGTTCACCGAGCCGGTCGAGAGCGACCTCCTCGTCAACGCCACGCCAATGGGGATGGCCGGACAAGCCGATGTCGCGATCGATATATCGGGCATGCCATCGACCGGGCTGATCCTCGACCTTGTCACAGACCCGGCCAACACCGCTTTATTGCGCGCCGCCAGGGCGCGCGGGCTGGCGACGCTCGACGGGCTCGACATGCTGGTCGAACAGGCTGCGGACAGCTTCCCTTTGTTGTTCGGATCGGAACCGCCGCGTGACCGCGACGCGGATTTATTCGCAAAGCTGCGCGCATGAAGACGATCGCGCTGACCGGGTCGATCGGAATGGGCAAATCGACCGTCGCCGCGATGTTCGTAGCGCGCGGCGTGCCCCTGTTCGACGCCGATGCAGCGGTGCATAAACTCTATCAATCGGGCCCGCTGGTGGCCGCGATCGAAGCGCGATTCTGTGGCACCACCGGCCCGAACGGGGTTGACCGCGCCAAGCTTGCCCCGGTCCTCAATGACCCCCAGGCGATCGCCGCGCTCGAAGCCATCGTCCATCCCGCAGTCACCGAAGCGCGCGCGGAATTCATCGCTCGTCATCGCTCGAGCGGGTTGATCCTGTTCGACATTCCACTGCTTTTCGAAACCGGCGCGGAGTCCGGCTTCGACGCGGTCATCGTGGTCAGCGCCCCGCCGGCAATCCAGCGTGCCCGGGTCCTTGCCCGTCCTGGAATGACGCCGACGAAATTTGATTCGATCATCGCTCGGCAAATGCCCGATGCCGACAAACGCGCCCGCGCCGATCATGTCATCGACACCGGCGCCAGTCTTGCCGCCACCGCAGCGCAAGTGGATCGCATCCTGGCTTGTATCGCGCGCGATCCGGGCCGATAGTATCGCTCATGCGCGGAATCGTCTTCGACACCGAAACCACCGGATTGAGCCCGGCTGGCGGCGACCGACTGGTCGAGATTGGCTGCGTCGAAATGATCAACCGGGTCGAAACCGGACGCCAGTTCCACGCTTATTTCAACCCCGAACGGGCCATGCCGAGCGAGGCCGAAGCGGTCCATGGCCTGTCGTCGATCTTTCTGTCGGACAAACCGCTGTTCGCCGACCGGGTCGAGGAGTTGCTCGAATTCATCGGCGACGCCCCGCTCGTCGCGCATAATGCGAGCTTCGACTTCGGATTTCTCAATCATGAGCTTGGCCGGCTTTCCCGTCCGGCGGTGTGCTTGTCGCGGATGGTCTGCACCCTGGTCCTCGCGCGCG
>JANPMU010000230.1:0-4467 GCA_031427095.1 Sphingomonas sp. | reverse complement strand
GGTGGCGTGCCGCAAACATGCCGCGACCAATCCCAAGGCGCATTTCTACGGTCGCCCGATCACGCTGGAAGATCATCAGAATTCGCGCTGGATCGCCGAACCGCTGCGGCTGCTCGATTGCTGCCAGGAAACCGACGGCGGCCAGGCACTGATCGTCACGACGGTCGAGCGGGCGCGAGACCTCATGCAGAAGCCCGCGATCATCGCTGCGGTCGCGCAAGGTTCGGCGCGCAAGCAGGAAATGATGACCAGTTACTATCGCGACGACATGACCGGGCTGCCCGAGTCGAAGCTGGTCGGCGATCAGTTATGGCGAAGTTCGGGGTTGAAGCCGTCCGATATCGACACCGCAGTCCTCTACGACCATTTTACGCCCTTCGTCCTCTTCCAGCTAGAGGAACTCGGTTTCTGCGGACGGGGCGAGGCGAAAGATTTCGTCAAGGACGGCGCCCTGGAGATCGGCGGCCGCCTTCCGATCAACACCCATGGCGGCCAGCTTGGTGAAGCCTATCTCCACGGAATGAACGGCATTGCCGAGGGGGTGCGCCAGATCCGGGGAACGGCGGTCAACCAGATTCCCGATGCGCAAAATGTGCTGGTGACCGGCGGCACCGGTATTCCTTCAAGCGGCCTCATTCTGCAAACTTGAAGCGGGCCTTCGCCATTCGATAGAGCGGAACGGCACCGAACTTCGGATCGGTCGGTCAGGCCACGACCGCCTCGATCGGTTTCGCAACCACCATGTTGAGGATCAGCCTGGTCATCGAGCCGGCAAGCTCGTCACGCGATAGCCTGCCCGATTCACGGTACCAGACATAGGCCCAGCTCACCATTCCGCCGATCGCAAGCGACACCAGATGAGGGTCGTTAATCTCGAATTCCCCGGACTTCATTCCTTCCCGGAGAAGATTGATAAGATCGCGATCAAATTCGCGGCGCATCGCATTGATCTTCTCGAGGTCGGCGGGGAGAAGATTTTTTTCCTCCCGCGTGAAAATCGCGATCTGCTTTCTACCTTCGAGCACCGCTGTCACAAAACGATGCGCGAACAGCTCCAGTTTCTCGTACGGCGCTGCTTCCAAGTTTTTGACGCTGGTGATCGCTTCCTGGGAACTGGAAATGCCATAGGCGCATATTTCCGCAAGCAATTGAACCTTTGATTGAAAATAAGCATAGATAAATGGCTTTGTCACACCAAGTAACTGAGCAACTTCTTCCAAAGTTGTGTTTTCATATCCATTGGCGGAAAAGAGATCGACTGCCGCTGCGAGTGTCCGGGCGCGCTTGAGGGCCGAAACCTCATCACGAAGGCCTAGAGCGGAGCTTTTTTTATTCGCCAATTTATTCACTAACTTATTAGTAGGAATTCATACCGGTCTAGCTGTTGCGGAGTGAATGTCTACCTTTTTTCTGCGGTTTCTGGGGGCGTTCGGGAGGCGCGCGCGGCGCTCCGCCATATGGAGCGCGGAAGTTTCGACTACCCCTCCGAGAGCTGAGTGGCGCAGCCATCGACCGGGATCTGCCACCGGAAAAAATGGCATTGCTTACCAGGAAGAACGTATTTATACCTATTGGTATGCCAACGCTAAGTCGAGACCGATGTTCTCCCGAGGATGCGCATTTTGCAATGACGACACGGGTTTCTCACGCTGACACGCTGCCCGGAATCCTGGCGAATCTGGCCGTTTCGCAAGGAAGCAAGATCGCGGTAATCGATCGAGACGGCGAGACCAGCTTCGCCCAGTTGAACGAGCGCGCGAGCAGGCTGGCGGTGAGGCTGGGACAGGAAGGCGTCGTGCGCGGTGACCGGATTGGCCTTCTCGCGGGCAATTCCATCGCCTGGCTCGAAATCTGCTTTGGGGCGCATCTGGCCGGCGCGGTGGTTGTTCCGCTGAGCACTTGGTCGACTCCGAGCGAGCTTGATTTCCTGATCGAGGATTCGGACATTCGCAAATTGTTCGCGGTTGCGTCATTCGGGGGCCGCGATTATCTGCCGGATCTGAAGCGGGCGGCAGCTGCGGGTCTCGCAATCGCCCTGATCGATGCTGCGAACGGCAGCGGGCTTCCCCTGCTTTCGGAATTTATCTCCGAGGTTGAATCGAGCGCCAAGCCCGATCCGGCCAATCGAGCGCAGGCAGATGACGACGCATTCGTGCTTTATACGTCGGGATCGACCAGCGTTCCGAAGGGCGTTCGCCTGAAACATTCCCCGTTGGTCGAGAACGGGTTCCAAATCGGCGAGCGGCAGGGATTGACGGTCGCCGACCGGGTGTTCCTGTCGGCGCCGTTATACTGGGCCTATGGAGCATCCAACGCCTTGCCGGCCTGGCTTACGCACGGCGCGACGCTGGTCCTTCAGGACCGGTTCGAAGCCGGTGGAGCGCTCGAAGCGATCGAACGGCATCGCTGCACCTCGATCTACACGCTGCCGACGATGAGCGCGGCGATGGTCCGCCACCCCGCTTTCGCACCGTCGAGAACGGCGAGCCTGCGAACCGGGCTGACCATCGGATCGAAGGAGGAATTCCTGTTCGCGGTCGAGCGGCTCGGGGTGCCCGAATTGTGCAATATCTATGGCGCAACCGAGACCTACGGGAACTGCGCGGTAACCTGGCATCATTGGCCGCTCGAGCAGCGAGCAACCTCGCAGGGGACACTGCTGCCCGGGCAGCAAATCCGGATCCGCGATAGCATCTCGGGCGCAATCATCGCAGCAACCGAGCAAGGGTTGATCGAGATCAGCGGCCGGATCACTCCGGGTTATTCGGGGCAAAGCGCCGCGCAGAACGAACAGACCTTCACTGCCGATGGTTTTTACCGAACCGGCGATATCGGTTACCTCGACGAACAAAGCGCGATTCACTTCGTCGGGCGCGACACCGAAATGATCAAGCGCGCCGGGATCAACGTATCGCCAGCGGAAATCGAAACCGCTCTCGTCGGCTACGCGGGTGTTGCGGAAGCGGCGGTGGTCGGCGTTTCGGAGCGCGAACGCGGCGAAATCATCGTCGCGTTCGTCGTCCCCGAAGACGTTTCGTCGTTTCAGGTCGCGGGCCTCGTCGATCATCTTCGGGCGACGCTTTCGAAATACAAGATTCCCGATCGGATCGAAATATGCGAGTCGCTGCCTTTGACGCCGACCGGAAAATTGCATCGCAAACAGATTAAGGAACAGGCCATCGCGATTTGTGCCGCAGCCGGAAACCTCGCTTCGTGACCGACAATTGGAACAGGTGGGGCGCGGACGACGAGATCGGCGCGCTCAATCTGAACGGCGAGGCCGAGGTTCGCAATGCGACCGCGCTCGTTCGCCAGGGCAAGGTGATGAGTCTCGCCCAGCCGCTGTTCCCGGGAATGGCGATGCCCGGCCATCGCGCGGGCTTGATGCACATGATGAATCGGGACGGTGGCGACTATGCCGCCGGCGCCAAGGTGCGCGGCGGCTTTCAGTTCGCCGAAGACACGATCGTCATGCCTGTCCATACCGGCACCCACATCGACGCGCTTTGCCACTGCTGGTACGACGACACCTTGTTCAACGGCTTTCCGGCTGCAGGAATCCGCAGCACTCGGGGAGCCGAGCGGTGCGGCATCGACAAGATGCCGCCGATCGTCGGCCGCGGCCTGTTGCTCGATTTCGTGGCATCGACCGGCGCGGCGCTCGAGGATGGCCAGGAAATCACCCTGGGCGATGTCGAGCGCGCGCTGGCGAAGGCCGGAACCAAGATCGAGAGCGGCGACATCGTCCTGCTGCGCACCGGCTGGCTCGAACGTCAGGGCGCCCCGCGCAGCGTTGATTACAACAAGGAGCCGGGCCTCGGACTCGAAGCGGCCGAATATATCGCCCGGGAGGGGGCAGCGGTCGTCGGCGCGGACAATTATGCCGTCGAGGTCCTGCCATTTTCTCCGGGCCTGGTGTTCCCGGTCCACCAGCGCTTGATCCGCGATTATGGAATACCCTTGCTTGAAAATCTGGTGCTCAAGGACCTCGCCGAGGCCGGAGCTACGACGTTCCTGTTCATCGCCGCGCCCTTGCCTTTGCGCGGTGCGACCGGAAGCCCGCTCAACCCGATCGCCGTGCTCTGACAGGCATGAAGCTCGCATATCGGCATCCTCGAGGCGGGTCGGGTCGAAGCGGGGGCGCGGGTCGCTAAAGTCACTAAAGTCGCACTGCTCACGCGCGCGAGGGACGGGTGCCCGGTCGGCATATTCGCCTGCGCGGGACGTGCGCGGTGGACGAACGGGAAGTCCGCCGAGCCACCGCGAAGAGGAGGAATGCGGCCCCGCTTCGGCCCGGCGCGGGACAGGATTCGCCTTCGCCAAAGACGAACAGAGCGCGCGCGGCGCCGGGCGGATCGAGGCTGGCATAATGACAGCATAACCGATTTGGTTCGTGTAGGAAAATTATGGCAATTATATACTTGACAAAGCAAATGATAAAACCAACAAACCCAAGTGGTTATGAGC
>JANPMU010000229.1:0-3810 GCA_031427095.1 Sphingomonas sp. | reverse complement strand
GCGCAGATGGACGGCGCGATCCTGGTCGTGTCGGCCGCCGATGGCCCGATGCCGCAGACCAAGGAGCACATCCTGCTCGCCAAGCAGGTCGGGGTTCCGACGATGGTCGTGTTCCTTAACAAGGTCGATCAGGTCGACGATCCCGAGCTGATCGAACTGGTCGAGATGGAAATCCGCGAAGAGCTTTCGAAGCGCGGCTTCGACGGCGACAATATTCCGATCGTTTCGGGCTCGGCGCTCGCCGCGCTCGAGGACAAGAACCCCGAAATCGGCCGTGAGGCGATCCTCAAGCTGATGGAAGCGGTCGACAGCTGGATCCCGCAGCCCGAGCGTCCGCTCGACAAGCCGTTCCTGATGCCGATCGAGGACGTGTTCTCGATCTCGGGTCGCGGAACTGTGGTTACCGGCCGCGTCGAGACCGGAATCGTCAAGGTCGGCGAGGAAGTCGAGATCGTCGGGATCAAGGACACCAAGAAGACCGTCGTCACCGGGGTCGAAATGTTCCGCAAATTGCTCGACCAGGGCCAGGCCGGCGACAATATCGGCGCGCTGATCCGCGGCGTCGGCCGTGAAGAGGTCGAGCGTGGGCAGGTCCTGTGCAAGCCGGGCTCGATCACGCCGCACACCGAGTTCAGTTCGGAAGTTTACGTCCTGTCGAAGGATGAAGGCGGGCGTCACACCCCGTTCTTCGCCAACTACCGGCCGCAATTCTACTTCCGCACCACCGACGTCACCGGCGAAGTGATCCTTCCCGAGGGCACCGAGATGGTCATGCCGGGCGACAATGTCACTTTGTCGGTCAAGCTGATCGCTCCGATCGCGATGGACCCGGGTCTGCGCTTCGCAATTCGCGAAGGCGGCCGGACGGTCGGCGCGGGGGTTGTCGCGGAGATCACTAAGTAATATAGGGCGGCATCCGCGCGGGTCTTGAAGAGATTCGCGCGGTTCGCTTTTTAGGTTGAACATGCGCGGCGGCACGGTCGATAGCCGGTCGTCGCGAATGTTCGAATATTTGTTAGCCCCTCGGGGTCGGCTCTTTCGCATCGGTAGTGGACATGGAAACGCAGAATATCCGGATTCGCCTGAAGGCTTTTGATCATCGTGTGCTTGATCAGGCCACGGGCGACATCGCCGACACCGCTCGGCGTACGGGTGCTTCTATCCGCGGTCCCATTCCGCTGCCGACGCGCATCGAAAAGTTCACCGTCAACCGTTCGCCGCACGTCGACAAGAAGTCGCGCGAACAGTTCGAGGTGAGGACCTACAAGAGGCTGCTCGATATCGTGCAGCCGACGCCGCAGACGGTCGACGCGCTGATGAAGCTCGATCTGGCCGCCGGCGTCGATGTCGAGATCAAACTGGCCTGACCGCCGGACCGGCGTTCCTTCGGGAGCGCCATACTAGGGATACCGCGCAGCACCTTATCGCTGCGGACTGCGTCCCCCGCATCCTGCCTCGGCAGGAATAGCCCAAGCGGGGCACGTATCGTTTTTGGGCTGGCAGGGTCCCATCGAAGTTTGACTTCGGAGGGTGCCGATACGCCCCCGGCATCTCGCCGTGGGCCTCTGTATGGAAGGATGGATCATGCGCACTGGCGTGATCGCGAAGAAAATGGGGATGACCCGCTTGTTCCAGGCGGACGGACGGCATGTGCCGGTCACCGTCCTGCAGATGGAAGAGGTGCAGGTCGTCGGACGGCGCGAAATGGATCGTGACGGCTACACCGCCGTCCAGCTGGGTGCCGGAAAGGCCAAAGCGAAGAATGTCGCCAAGCCTCAGCGCGGCGCCTTCGGCAAGGCCGAAGTCGAGCCGAAAGCCAAGGTTGTCGAGTTCCGCGTCTCCGAGGATGCACTGCTCGATCTCGGCGCGACGCTTAGCGCCGATCATTTTGTCGCCGGCCAATTGGTCGACATCCAGGGTGTGACCCAGGGCAAAGGCTTCCAGGGCGGTATGAAGCGCTGGGGCTTCGGCGGTTTGCGCGCGACCCACGGCGTGTCGGTTTCTCACCGCTCACTGGGTTCGACCGGCCAACGCCAGGATCCGGGCAGGGTTTTCAAGAACAAGAAGATGGCCGGCCACATGGGCGCGAAGAATCGCACCCAGCAGAACCTTGAGGTCGTTCGGACCGACGCGGTTCGCGGGCTTTTGTTCATCAAGGGCTCGGTGCCCGGCTCCAAGGGTGGCTGGCTGCAGGTTCATGACGCGGTCAAATTGCCGCGCCACGAAAGCGCGCCTTACCCCGCCGGCCTGATCGACAAGACGGCCGAAATCGAGACCGAGATCGCTCCGGCGGGTCTGGTCGAAGAGGGCGCGGTCCACGAGATTCCGGCGCTGCCGAGCGATGCCGAAGTGGCAGCGATCGCGGCCGAGCAGGACGCTGGCGGCGAGCTCGATACGCCAACGACGGACGCGACTGACAATGACGCGACCGGCAGCGATGGCGGCGACGCCAATGCTGGCGAAAGCGCCGCTGACGAAAGCAAGGGAAGCTAAGCGATGAAGGTCAAGGTCCAGACCCTCGATGCCAAGGCCGAGGGCGATATCACGCTCGATGACGCCATTTTCGGTATCGAGCCGCGCGCCGACATCCTTCACCGGGTGGTCACATGGCAGCTCTCGAATCGCCGCGGCCTCGCCCGCGGTGCTCGCGAGCGCAGCGACGTCAACCGCACCGGCAAGAAGTTCGGCAAGCAGAAGGGCGGCGGTACCGCCCGTCACGGTGATCGCCGCGCCCCGATCTTCATCGGCGGCGGCAAGGCCCATGGTCCGCGCGTCCGCATGTTCACGCTCGGCCTCAACAAGAAGGTTCGCGCGCTGGGCCTGAAGATGGCGCTGTCGTCGAAAGCCAAGGGCGGCCAATTGGTGGTGGTCGACAATCTCGATGTGGCCGACGGCAAGACTGCGGTGCTGTACGCGCAGCTGAGCAAGCTCGGCTTCGGCAAGACCGCGCTGGTGATCGACGGTGATGCGCTCAACGTCGGTTTCGCCCGCGCGTCGTCGAACCTTGGGCACGTCAACCTGCTCAGTGCGGTCGGCGCCAATGTCTATGACATCATGCGCCATGAAACTTTGGTCCTGACCCGCGCCGCGGTCGAAAAACTGGAGGCACGGTTCAATGGCTAAGAAGCCCCAAGCCAAGGCGGTCGATATCCGCCATTACGACGTCGTCCTGGCGCCGCACATCACCGAAAAGTCGACCATGTTGTCGGAGCATAATGCGGTGGTGTTCAAGGTCGCCAACGACGCATCGAAGCCCGAGATCAAGGCCGCGGTCGAGGCGCTGTTCGGCGTCAATGTGACCGGGGTCAACACGATCGTCACCAAGGGCAAGACCAAGCGCTGGAAGGGGCAACCCTACAAGCGCTCGGACGCCAAGAAGGCGATTGTCACGCTGGCCCAGGGTCAGACGATCGACATCACGAGCGGGATCTGAGGCGATGGCACTCAAGCAATATAAACCGACCAGCCCGGCGCGCCGCGGCCTGATCCTCGTCGACCGGTCGAGCCTGTGGAAGGGCAAGCCGGTCAAGCGCCTGACCGAAGGCAAGTCCAAGTCCGGTGGTCGCAACCACAATGGCCATGTGACGTCGCGCGGTATCGGCGGCGGGCACAAGCAAAGCTATCGCATCGTCGATTTCAAGCGCCGCACGTGGGACGTCAGCGGCACCGTCGAGCGGCTCGAATATGATCCCAACCGCTCGGCGTTCATCGCGCTCATCTCGTATGAGGATGGCGACCAGGTCTACATCATCGCTCCGCAGCGGCTCGCCCCCGGCGACAAGGTCGTCGCCGGCAAGAAGGTCGACGTGA
>JANPMU010000228.1:0-16166 GCA_031427095.1 Sphingomonas sp. | reverse complement strand
CCCCATTGCATAAAAATAGGTATTGCAACTTTTGGCGATCGCCCGGCGCATGTCGACCGTTCCGTGGCGACCGAGGCAGCGGAAGAAGCGGTTGCCGAGCTGGTAGCCCCCCGGGCAGAAAATCCGGTCGGACGGATCGATACCCTGTCCAAGCAGCGCCAGCGCGTTCATCGGTTTGATCGTCGATCCTGGCGGGTAAAGCGCGCTCAACGACTTGTTGTTGAGCGGTCGGCGCTCGTCGCTCGAGAGCATCCGCCATTCGCTCTGGCCGATGCCATCCGAGAAGCTGTTGGGGTCGTAGGCCGGCATTGACACCAATGCGAGCAGGTCGCCGGTCAGGCAGTCGAGTACGGTAACCGACCCCGATTCCTCACCCAAGCGCCGCGCCGCATACGCCTGCAAGCCGGCGTTGATGCTGAGCTGCACCGTCCCCCCGCTGCGGTCGGGTTTGGGGGTCAGCTCGCGCACCAGTTTACCCCGCGCGGTCAATTCGACGCGCTGCCCGCCGGGGGTCCCACGCAGCGTCGTTTCGAGGGTCTTTTCGAGTCCTTCCTTGCCGATCTTGAACCCTGGCGTGATGAGCAAAGGATTTTTCTCTTCCGCATATTCCTTGGCCGATGCCGTGCCGACATAGCCGACCAAATGTCCGACTGCCGCGCCGTCAGGGTAGTAACGCGAAAACCCGCGCTGCGGCTGGACACCGGGCAATTCGGGCAGCCGAACCGTCACTGCGGCATAACGCTCGTAGGGGACATCCTCGGCGATCTGGACCGGCTGGTAATTGCGCGCGGCAGCCATTTCTCGCTTTATGCGATCCACTTCATCGGGCGACAGCGCGAGTAGCTCGACCAGAGTGGCCAAGGTTCTTGCCTGATCGGTCATCTGCTCGGGGATGACATCGACTCGGAAGTCGCTGCGGTTGATCGCGATCGGCTTGCCCCGCCGGTCGACGATCCAGCCGCGCCGTGGCGGGACGACGATCAATTGGACCCGGTTGCTCTCCGAAAGAAGCTCATAATGTTCGTTCTGCGCCACCGACAGCCAGCCAAGCCGCGCGACCAGCACACCGCCGAATGCCATTTGCGCGCCGCCGACGAACAGCATCCGCCGCGAGAAACTGATCGACTGGTGGGCATTGGTGACTCGCCTGGCCAGCTTCATCGGCCGAGCCGCCAGCGATCGAGCCGTGCCACCGCCCAGGCTGCGAGCGGAAAGCAGAATGCCGCGATCAACATCCGTGGGCCAAGGCTGCGAAGCTCGGTTTGGGCGCCCATCAATCCCGCGATCCGCCACTGTGCCAGCTCGCTTGCGCCGATCAACACGATCGCGAGCACCCATTCGATCCAATAATCGCGCCACATGGTCCGTCGGTCGGTCAGGTCGAGCGCGAGCATCGCTGCAGTCCATAGCGAGACCGACAGGCCGATCGGGGCGCCAGTGATGAGGTCATTGGCCAGTCCCAGCGGCGCCGCCCACCACGCCGGCCACACATCGCCGCGCAGCAATCGCCAAGCGATCAGCATGATGAAGCCGAAATCGGGAACCCAGCCGGTCTGCGTCACGATCGGCAGAAGTGCGAGCATCGAACCCACGAACACCGACGCCGGCGGAATTGCCGCAGCGCTTCGTTTTGGCCCGCGATCGATCTCACTCCCGCGAATATTGAGCGCTGATCGACCCATTAGCGCGGTTCCTGTGCTGCGGCGATCGCGGCTTGCTCGTAAGGCGCCTCGACAATTGCGAAGCTGCTGTCGGACGGATCGGCGAGAGGAACGGCGATCGCCCCGTCATCGTCCAGTCGGACAACCCGCGCGACCGGGATCAGTGGCGGATAGAGCCCGCCCGTTCCCGATGTGACCACGATATCGCCCCGCTTGAACGGGTTGCGCCCGACTTCGAGCGGGCGGAGATCAAGCGTTCCGTCGCCGCGCCCGGTGGAGATCACCGGCATTCCGGTACGCAGCATCCGCACCGGGACGATGTTGGCGCGGTCGGAAATCAGCAACACCCGTGATGCCATTTGCCCGGCGTCGATCACTCGCCCGATCAGCCCGTCGGCGGCACGCACCGGCATCCCGATCCGGACACCGTCACCGCGCCCGACCGAAAGCACGGCGAAGCGCCGTACGCTTTCAAAGCTCGAGCCGACGATTCGTCCGCTGGCCACGGCGGCGCGGCTGCGTTCGCGCAGTTGCAGCGCTGCCTTGAGTTGGCGGTTTTCCTGGAGGATCGCTTTGGCCTCGATCATCCGGCGAAGCATTGCCGCGCGCTCAGCCTTCAATTTTCTGTTCTGTCGTGCGGCATCCCAATAATTGCCGGCCCCGCCACCAAGTCCCTTAGCGGTGGTGACGACTTCGCCGAGCGCGCCGGTAATCGGCGCCGTGGCATCGAGCGCCGCGCCGCGAACAACATCGTAGCGCGCCGGTGAGACCAGTGACATGACAAGCATGATCAGCCCGATGAACAACGCCGCGATCGCGCCGATAAAGCTGAAGAACAGGCCATATTGTGCGCGCCTCGACCAGCCCGGGCGCGGCCCCGACGGCGGCGCCATGGATCAGGCCCTCAGGCGGTCTGGAGCACGCCGCGGAACTGCTCTTCCTCGAGCGCGCGGCCGGTGCCGAGCGCGACGCAGGTCAGCGGATCCTCGGCGACCGTCACCGGCAGCCCGGTTTCGTCGCGCAACACCTCGTCGAGCCCCTGCAGGAGTGCACCGCCGCCGGTCAGGACGATACCCTGGTCGCAAATGTCGGCGGCAAGCTCTGGAGCGGTATTTTCGAGCGCGATCCGGACGCCCTCGACGATCGTCCCGACCGGCTCCGACAAGGCTTCCGCGATCTGGCCCTGGTTGATCGTGATTTCCTTGGGAACCCCGTTGACGAGATCGCGGCCCTTGATGTGAACGGTCCTGCCAATGCCATCGACCGGAGGCTTGGCGATGCCCACATCCTTCTTGATCCGCTCGGCGGTGGCTTCGCCGATCAGCAGATTATGGTTGCGCCGGACATAAGAAGAAATCGCCTCGTCCATCTTGTCGCCGCCAACTCGAACCGAAGTCGTGTAGGCGAGCCCGCGCAGCGAAAGCACCGCGACTTCGGTCGTCCCGCCGCCGATATCGACCACCATCGAACCGATCGGCTCGGTCACCGGCATGTTGGCGCCGATCGCTGCGGCCATTGGCTCCTCGATCAGATAAACCTGGCTGGCACCGGCGTTCGAGGCGGCATCGCGGATCGCGCGGCGCTCGACCGAAGTCGAGCCCGAAGGGACGCAGATGACGATTTCCGGGAAGCGCCAGGCGCGCATCTTGCCGCCATGGACCTTGTGGATGAAGTGTTTGATCATTTGCTCGGCGACATCGATGTCGGCGATGACCCCGTCGCGCAGCGGGCGGATAGCCTCGATCTGGTCGGGGGTCTTGCCCATCATCAGCTTGGCGTCGTTGCCGACCGCCTTGACCCTTTTGACTCCGTTGATCGTCTCGATCGCGACCACCGACGGCTCGTTGAGGACGATTCCGCGCCCGCGGACATAGACCAGGGTGTTGGCCGTCCCGAGGTCGATCGCCATGTCGTGGGACATCCATTTGAACCAGCGCGCCCAGAACATGTGACCGTCGATCTTTCGTCAGTCCGTGCCTCTCGATCGCCCTGCTCCCGCTCGCGATTTTGATTCACGGAGAATTAAATCCGTTCCTCCCAAAGCGACGTAAATTCCAGAGGAAAAACAGCGCTTCGCGGGGGCACTCCGATTGGGCTAGGACCTATCCCATGTCAATAAGAAGGCTTCCCTCCGAACTGGTCAATCGCATTGCTGCTGGCGAGGTCGTCGAGCGACCGGCGAGCGCGCTCAAGGAATTGGTCGAGAACGCGCTCGATGCGGGCGCGGCCAGCGTATCGGTGCGGCTCGCCGCAGGCGGGCTCGACCTGGTCGAGGTGGTGGACAACGGGTCAGGAATGACTCCGTCGGACATTCATCTCGCGCTGGAGCGTCACGCGACGTCGAAGCTTCCCGACGATCATATCGAGAATGTAGTGAGCTTCGGCTTTCGCGGCGAGGCACTGCCATCGATCGCCAGCGTGGCGCGGGTGACGATCGACAGCCGGTTCGGCAGCGCCGACGGGTGGCGCGTCATCATCGATCATGGCGTTGCGGCGGGGGAGGGGCCGACGGCTTGCCCACCGGGCACCCGGGTTCGCGTCGAAGGGCTGTTCGACAAGGTTCCTGTGCGACGAAAATTCCTCCGCTCGCCCCGCGCAGAATATGCCGCCTGCCTTGACGTGGTCCGCCGCCTGGCCATGGCCCGGCCCGATGTGGCGTTCTCGCTCGATCATGACGGGCGACGGAGCCTTTCGGTCCAGCCGTCCGATGCCGCCACCCGCGTCGCTGCCTTGCTCGATTCCCAGCTCGACCAGCATGGCATCGGCATCGATCTGGTTCGCGATGGCCTGCGCCTCGGCGGGGTGGCTTCGCTGCCGACGTTCAATCGCGGGATGGCCGATCACCAATATCTGTTCGTCAATCGTCGACCGGTCAAGGACCGGTTGCTGGTCGGCGCGCTGCGCGCCGCTTATCGTGATTTGCTGCCGCGCGACCGTCATCCGGTCGCTGCCTTGTTCCTCGAAGTGCCAGGGGAACTGGTCGACATCAACGTCCACCCGGCCAAGACCGAAGTTCGCTTTCGCGATCCTTCGGTGGTGCGCGGACTGATCGTCGGCGGACTTCGCAACGCGCTCGATGAGGCCGGCCACCGCAGCGCCGCGCGCAGCCAGTTCGCGGCGCCGGTGGCGTGGACCAGCGACCTCGACCGCCGTGCTCTGGGCGGCACAGACCGCGCGTCCTTCTTCGCCCGGGGTCAGGGACTGGGCGGAGCTTCTCCGCCCCCATTCGCGTCCGTATCGGACCAGACAAGCGTATTTGCGTCGCTGGCACCGCAGGCCCGCGCCGAACCCGCTACCGCGCCGGTTCCGTCATTCCCTCTCGGGGTTGCTCGCGGTCAGGTCGCCGCAACCTATATCGTCGCTGAAGCCGAGGACGGGCTGGTCATCGTCGATCAACACGCCGCCCACGAACGACTGGTGCTCGAGCGGATGAAACGCGCCGGGCAAGGCGGAGAAGTCGCCCGTCAGGCCTTGCTCATCGCTCAGGTGGTCGACCTCGACGAGCCCGATTGCGACCGACTCGAAGCCGCCGCCGATGCGCTCGCCACCCTCGGTCTCGAGATCGAGCGGTTCGGACCAGAGGCGATGCTCGTCCGGGCGACACCTGCCCCGCTCGGCAATACAGACGCTTCCGCACTGCTCGCGGACCTTGCCGCCGAGCTGGCGGAATTGGGCACCGCGCTCGCGCTCAAGGATCGACTCGACCATGTCGCGGCGACCATCGCCTGCCACGGCTCGGTCCGTGCCGGGCGCATTCTCTCGGTCGCCGAAATGAACGCGCTCCTCCGCGAAATGGAGGTCACGCCGCATTCCGGCCAATGCAACCACGGCCGCCCGACCTGGGTCAAACTCGCCCACGCCGACATCGAGAAATTGTTCGGGCGGCGGTAGGCGCGACAAGTCCCGACATTGCTGTTAAGACATGATCCGAAGTTGCGGAGCACGGATGATGGGCCAGCACGATCGTTTCTATTTCGCGCGCCGCGCGGCTGAAGAAGCCGACCAGGCGCTGGCTGCATCCGATCCCGAAACTCAGGCCGCCCATGTCAAACTGCAGCGTGCCTATGTCGAGCGAGCCTCGATCGGCGACCGCAAGCTGGAACTCGCCGAAACGATTGGCTAATCGCGTGTGGAGCTGAGCGCCGCGACCGTGGCGCCGGCCTGTTCGACCGCAAGATTGCGCGCGCGCTCACGCGCGACGCGCAACGCTGGATAGCCGCCTGCAAATTCGCGGCCCAGCGCCGACGCGAACTCGCCACTGCGGATCGACGCCAGAATCCGCACCATGCTTTCGCGCACCCGATCGTCGACGATCTTTGGCCCGCCGAGCGTCGCTCCCAGTTCGGCCGTGTTCGAGATTGCTTCGCGCATCCCGGCGATACCGCGTGCCTCGATCAGATCGGCGAGCAGCTTGAGCTCTCCGACGCATTCCATGAACGCGACCTCTGGCGAAATCCCGCCCGCGACCAATGTGTCGAAACCCGCGATAAGGATCTCCGGGACCGCTCCCCATACCACCGCTTGCTCGTTGAACAGGTCGGCCTCGCATTCTTCGGCGAAGGACGACGCGACCAGGCCGGCGCGCGCGCACCCGATCGCAGCCCCATAAGCCAGTGCCAGACCGCGCGCGTCTCCGCTGCCATCCTGCGCGACTGCCCAAAGCGCGACCATGCCTTGTCCGTTTTCATAGAGCGAGCGAAGCGCGGTTCCCGGCCCCTTGGGCGCAACCATTATCACGTTGAGGTCGGGGCGTGGCCGGATCAATCCAAACCGGATGGCAAGGCCATGACTGAACCCGATCGCCGTTCCCGGGCGAAGGCGCGGCTCGATGTTCGCGTAAATCTCGCTCAGCGTCTCGTCGGGGGCGAGCAGCATGACCAGGTCGGCGAGCGCCGTGGCCTGCGCCGGGGGTAAATGCTCCAACCCGGCGGTTTCGACCTCGGGGATACTTGCCGAGCCCATCCGCAAGCCGATCGTCACGTCAATTCCGCTGTCGCGCAAATTAAGTGCCTGTGCTCGGCCCTGGTTGCCATAGCCGATGATCACGACTCGCTTTCCGGCAAGCGGGGCGGGGTCGATGTCCGGTTCGCGCAGCAGGTCCATCCCGCTTCGCTAGCCTGCACCTTCGAGCAGCGCCAGCGCCGCCGTGGCCGCCTCGTCCAATGGATCATCGAGACGCGGCCAATATGCGGGGGACTGGCCGGCGAACCAGGTATATTGGCGCTTTGCATAGCGCCGCGTCGCCATTTGCCCGGCGGCCAGGGCTTTTTCGCGGGACATCTCGCCCCGAAGCATCGCGCCGATTTCGCGTACCCCGATCGCACGCATGACCGGCAGGTCGGGATCCAGTCCGCGTTCCAGCAGTGCCTCGACTTCAGCAACCGCGCCGCCATTGAGCATCGCGGCGAAGCGCGCATCGCAGCGGGGGTTCAGCCATTCGCGGGGGGGAAGCAGCACCAAAGGCCGCAGCGCGACCGCATGCGCAATGCCGCCCGCTCGCCGCTCCTGCCATTGGATCAGCGTTCGCCCGGTTGACAGCGCGACCTCGAGCGCGCGAGCGATTCGCGTCGTATCGCCCGGATTGAGCCGCGCGGCGGCGGTGGGGTCGGCATCGATCAATGCAACGTGATTGTCCGCCACACTGGCCGAGCGGACCTTGCGCCTTATTTCGGGGTCGATCGGCGGTACCGGCGCCAACCCGTCGAGCAAGGCGCGCAGGTAAAGACCGGTTCCGCCGACCAGGATCGGCAATCGTCCCGCAGCGTGGACATCAGCGATTTCCGCCTTGGCCAGCGCCGCCCAATCCGCGGCGGAGCAGGGCAGCGCGCCGTCGCGGGTGCCGTAGAGCCGATGGTCCGCGCGCTGCATATCCTCATCGCTCGGCCGCGCGCTCAATAGCGCGAGGTCGCGATAGATTTGCGAGGCGTCGGCGTTGACGATCACGCCGCCGCTACGCTCGGCGAGCTTCAGCGCAAGCATCGACTTGCCGCTGGCGGTCGGACCGGCGACAAGCGCCAGCGGAGGAAGAGCCTTGATCATTGTCACTCTAATAGCAGCCGGAAAGCTCTCGCGAGACGATATTTACCGCGCGAGCGATCTGCTCGGCGACGCCAATATCTCCGCGAATGACTGGAGCTGGGTCGAAGAAGGCAGCGCAGCGGACATCGAGTGCCGCGCCGCGCCACTCCAGATTTATGCGATCAGGGCCGCATTGGCCGAACTTCAAGGGATCGACACCATCGTCCAGGCGGCGGCGGATCGCACCAAAAAATTGCTCGTCGCCGATATGGATTCGACCATGATCGGGCAGGAATGCATCGACGAGCTGGCCGATTTTGCCGGGATCAAGCCACAAGTCGCGGCGATCACCGAACAAGCGATGCGGGGCGAGCTCGATTTTGCCGCAGCGCTCCGCGAGCGGGTCGCGCTGCTGAAAGGACTCGATCAGACAATGATTGGCCGCTGTCTCGCCGAGAGAGTTCGAGCCAACCCCGGCGCGCGCACGCTGGTCAGGACGATGCGGGTGCGGGGTGCGACGACCTTGCTGGTGTCAGGCGGGTTCACGGCGTTCGCCGAGCCGGTCGCGGAGATGCTCGGGTTCGAACAGGTCAGGGCCAATTGGCTGGGACACAGCGGCGGTTTCCTGACTGGGCAGACCGAGGGTCCGGTTATTGATGCGGAGGCGAAACGATTCGCGCTGGAAGAGGTCAGGTCCGATCTGGGGATTTCGAGCGCTGAGGTGCTGGCGATCGGCGACGGGGCCAATGATCGGGCGATGATCCAGGCGGCAGGGCTGGGGGTCGCCTATCGCGCCAAGTCGGCGCTGGCCGAAATTGCCGATGCCCGGCTGGACTATAATGATCTGGACGCCTTGCTGTGGGCGCAGGGCATTGCGCGCACACAATGGGTGATCGACTAGCGTGGCGCGACCGCGAAACAGGGCTGGCCGCGCGCGCTCAGGGTGGCGCAAGCGGTAGTGGCGGCGGCGCGGCTCTCGAACGGGCCGGCCTGCAGCCGGGTGACCGCGCCCGCCGCGACCAAATAGGATTGCTTCCCGGTGAGCGGAGCATTGACCGCCAGTTTGCGAAACAATGCATTGGCCGCGCTGCGCTGGGAAAAAGCGCCGAGCTGGACCCGCCAGCCACCGCTCATGCTGGCGAGCGCGGCTGGCCTGTCCGGAGCGACTTTGGCCTTCGGCGCGGGTGCTGTCGGCGCCTTGGCCGCGGCGACCGCCACCGCGACGCCTTTCTGGCGCTCGCTCAAGGGAATTAGATCGTCCATCTGCGCCAGCGTTTCCCTGGCCGGAGCGAGACCCTGCGCGGCGGCGCGACTGACATAGGCATAGGCCCTGACCGGATCGCGCGGGACATCGTCGCCGTTAAACAAGGCCGTGCCATAAACCAGCAAGGCGCGCGGTTCGCCGCGTTCGGCAGCGGCTTTGAGCCAGCGCATCGCCGCGACCCGATTGCCGTTCTGGAACAGTAAAAGGCCGAGGCTGGTCTGGGCGTCGAGATGGCCGAGCCTCGCGGCACGGTCGAACAGGCTTTGCGCGGCCGCCAGGTCGAGGTTGACGCCCTGGCCGAGTCGATAGGCCTGGCCGAGATTGAAACTCGCGTCGGCATCACCCTTGTCGGCGAGCAGGCGCCAGATCGACACCGCTGCGGCATGATCACCGCGCTGCCATGCTTCGACTCCGGCCTTGACGCTGGCGTCCTGGGCAGTGGCGGGCGCGGCGGTCATGAACGCCGCGCAGGCGAGGATCCGGCTCAGCGACTTATGCATTTCATTTCCCCACGCCCGGCAAACTGGCCGCGATTACCCTAGTCAGGCGAAGGCCCCGACAACAAGGTCGGAGCGACGTTAACCAGATTTTAGGATGGAGGGTGTCACTTCATCCCCACGTACCGCGACTGGGGCGAGGGGAAAAGAATGCGCGTTCTGGCTATGGCATCGCAAAAGGGCGGATCGGGGAAAACGACCCTGTCCGGTCATCTGGCGGTGCAAGCGCAGCTCGCGGGCGCAGGCCCGGTCTGCCTTATCGATATCGATCCGCAAGGGTCACTCGCCGACTGGTGGAATGAGCGCGAGGCGGAAATGCCGGCGTTTGCACAAACCACCGTCGCCCGGCTTCAGTCGGATCTCGAGGTGCTTCGCCAGCAGGGCTTCCGCCTTGCCGTGATCGACACCCCGCCGGCCATCACCATGGCCATCCAGTCGGTCATCCAGGTGGCCGAACTGATCGTCATTCCGACCCGGCCAAGCCCGCACGATCTGCGCGCCGTCGGCGCAACAGTCGATCTGTGCGACCGTGCCGGCAAGCCCTTGCTGTTCGTCGTCAACGGCGCGACGCCCAAGGCGAAGATCACTTATGAAGCTGCGGTTGCCTTGTCGCAGCACGGCACGGTGGCCCCGGTTACGGTTCACCATCGCACCGATTTCGCGGCGTCGATGATTGACGGGCGCACGGTGATGGAAATCGACCCCAACGGCCGATCGGCCCGCGAAATGGTCGAATTGTGGGATTATATTTCCGATCGCCTCGAAAAGAATTTCCGCCGGACGGTGTTTGCCGCGCCTGGTGCGGCTCCAGCGATCTCCTCGCGTCCCGCCGGTGGCTTCGGTCGCCGGATTGCCGGCCAGTAAGGGAGCGCCCAGCCATGAACAGTGAACCAAAGGCCTTTGCGTCCCTTTCCTCGGGTCTGCTGGCGCGCAAGGGCGCGGCGCGGCCGGCAATGAAACCCCAGGGCTTCACCCAGATGGGCGGAAGCCTGGAAGATCTCGGCTGGGACGACATGGGCTTCGAACCGCCCAAGCCGTTGGTCGCACCAGTCCGCGACGACAACCATGACGCATTTGGCGACGCGGTTGGTGAACCGGCGTTGCGCAACCCGGTGTCCGCATTGACTCCGTCACAAGCGTCGGTGCCATCGCCGGTCCACAGCCAGCATGCCGAAATCGCCGGACGTCTGGCCGAAGCCGATGCGTATAGCGAAGATGGTGACGAGCAGGACGAAACCGCCGAGCTTTATGATCCGTCGCAAGACGTCGAACCGGAACAACGCGCCGAGGTGGTGGCATTTGCGCCGCGCGCCATAGTCCCGCAGCGTCGGGCGACCCCAACTCCGCGCGCTGCTCCGGGCAGCAAGGCCAAAGCCGCGTTCACGCTTCGCCTCGATCCGGCCCGACACCTCAGGCTGCGTCTCGCTTGCGCAATTACCGGCTACTCGGCGCAGATGCTGGTGACCGATGCGCTCGACGAACTCCTCGCCTCGATGCCCGAACTCGACGGAATGGCCGAGCGTGCACCCAATGCTGGCCAGAGGGCCAACCGGAAGGGATAGACCATGACCAAGCCGCTTCGCCTCGGTGCCGCACTTTCTGCCATTGTGATGATCGGCGCCGCTAGCGGGTGCGCCAGCCCATGGTCCAACCGCGCGCACAGCGCCTCGATCTTCGGCAGCAAGGTCGACAAATCGAACATCGGACTCGCCACCCGCGCCCAGAGCGCGCTCGTGGCCGAGGATTATGCCGCTGCAGTCGCTTTGGGTGAGCGCGCGGTCGAGGCAAGCCCGCGCGACGCCGGATTTCGAGCTTTGCTTGGCAATATTTATTTCGCTTCGGGGCGCTTTACCTCGGCGCAATCGGCCTATCGCGACTCGCTGACGCTGGTTTCGAACCAGCCAGGGGTCGTGCTCAAACTTGTTCTGGTCGACATTGCGCTCGGTAATCGCGGTGAGGCATTGGCCCTGCTCGAAGCCGCGCGCGGCGCACTCGACGCATCGGACCATGGCCTTGCGCTGGCACTTGCCGGCCAGCCGGGCGAGGCAATCGCCATTCTGGAGCCTGCCGCCCGCGCGGCCGGCGCCGACGCCCGCGTCCGCCAGAATCTCGCGCTCGCTTACGCTTTTAGCGGCGACTGGAACGCGGCGCGGACGATTGCCGCGCAGGATGTCCCCGCCGACCAGCTCGACGCTCGGGTCCAGCAATGGATGGTGCTCGCCAAGCCCGCCAATGCATCGGACCAGGTCGCCGCATTGATCGGGGTCACTCCGGCCGCTGATCCAGGTCAGCCGGTTCGGCTCGCACTCAACAATGACGGGAGCAAGCTTGCCGCGCTGGCGGCCACGCATTCGCAGCCCGAACCGCAGCCGGTAGCCGTGCAGGCCGCCGCGCCTGAACCGCTCATTCAGCCGGTCGAAACCGCGATGCTCGCGCCCGCGCCACAGCCTGCACCCGCACCGGTCTACGCGCCTGTCGAAATATTACCGCCGGCTCCGGTCGCGGTGGTGCATCTCGCCCCGCCGAAACCCGTCGCGATCGCTCGATTGGCGTTATCATCGCGGGCGGCACCGGCATTCCGCGCCGCAAGTTTCGTGCCTCAGCGGCTGCAACTGCGCCGCGTTCTACTGGCTCGTCCGCTGGGCGGATCGATTAACAGCGTCGTGCAGATCGCGGCCTATGACAATCGGGCGTATGTCGCCGGTGGTTGGCGCAATCTTTCGCGCCGCTTCGCATCGCTCCGCGCTTATGCGCCGGTCGTCGCTCGGTTCAACGCCCCCCACGGGCTGGTCTATCGTCTGTCGGTCAAGGGGTTCGCTTCGGCGAAGGACGCGACCGGCCTGTGTCAGTCGCTCAAGCGGGCAGGGGCCAATTGCTTCGTGCGCACCGTGGCCGGTGACGCGCCCGTCCGGATCGCCTCGCGGTAGGTTCACGTCGTCGGTGAGGGTCGCGCGGGCAAGTGACGTCTGAAGCGCCCGCGAGCGACACCAGATCCGCGCTAATCTCGTCGGGACTTGGTCAACAGGTCGAGGATCGCCATCCGCACGGCGACCCCCATCTCGACCTGGAGGGTGATCAAGGAACGCTCGGGATCGTCGGCCAGCTTGCCGTCGATCTCGACCCCGCGATTGATCGGTCCGGGGTGCATCACCACTGCGGCGGGCGCGGCCCGGGCGAGCCGATCCGCAGTCAGTCCGTAGCGCGCGAGATATTCACCCGGCCCGTCGTCGAGATCCTCCTCGAGCCGCTCGCGCTGCACCCGAAGCATCATGATGACATCGGCGCCGTCGACCGCGTCGTCGATCGATCCGCTGCCCGTTATGTCGGCGGGCAGCAGCGACGGTGGTCCGGCAAAGCGCACCTCGGCACCCAGCCGGGGAAGCAGTTTCGCGTTTGACCGAGCCACCCGGCTGTGGCGGATGTCGCCGCAAATCGCGACTTTCAAACCCTCGATGCGGCCGAAGTGCTCTCGCATCGTCAGGGCGTCGAGCAGCGCTTGCGTAGGGTGCTCGCCGATCCCGTCACCGGCGTTGATCACCGGACAATCCATGATCGCGGCGAGGCGCGCCGGGGCGCCGCTCAGGCCATGCCGGATGACCAGGGCATCGGGGCGCATCGCGTTCAGCGTGCGCGCGGTATCCTCGATCGTCTCGCCCTTCTTGATCGACGATTGCTCAACCTGCATCGTCACCACCTGCGCACCCAGCCGGTTGCCGGCGATTTCGAATGATAACAGGGTCCGCGTAGAATTTTCGAAGAAGGCGTTGATCAGGGTGAGGCCGGCAAGTGCCTGGCTGGCCCGGCGCGGCTGGCGGTTGAACGCCGCCCATTTGGCGCCCTCGTCGAGGATCGCGGCTATGTCCGCATCGCTGAGCGAATCGATCGTGAGCAGGTCCACGAGCGACGGCCTAATCGACCGGCGGCAGGTTCGCCAGCGCGTCGAGCGCGCCCTGCAGGATATGCGCCGCAGCAAGCTTGTCGACCGCCATCGCGCGTTTGGCGCGACTGACGTCGGCGTCGATCATGGCGCGCGTCACCGCCTGGGTCGACCAGCGCTCGTCCCACAACAATATCGGCAAGCCGAGCGGCAAGAGGTTGCGGGCAAAGGCGCGGACCGACTGGGTGCGGGGCGAATCGCTGGCATCGAGGTTGAGGGGCAGGCCGACGACCAGCCCGACGATGTGCTCGCGGGTGACGAACGCGGTCAGAGCTGCGAAGTCGGCGGTGAATTTGGTCCGCCGGATCGTCGCCGATGGACCCGCGAAATGCCATTGCGCATCGCAGATCGCGAGACCGATGGTTTTCGTCCCGACATCGAGTCCGGCGAGCTTGCCCGCCTGCGGCAGCGCCGCGACATAATCGGCGGCGCTGGTCATGATCATAAGCGAATGAACGCCGCCACGCGGCGCTCCACGTCACGCCGGACCGCGCCCCAGAACAGGGCATAGTCGTAGACGTGATAATTATTGCCGGGCAGAACATAGGGGCCAAGCGGCGGAATATCGCCGTCGATGATCAGGAATCCGCCGTCGCAATGCGCCCCGACCCGGCCCGGTTCGAGCGTCGCGCTGGCGAGGTCGGTCGACGGAATCAAACTGCCTGGATTGTCGGCCGGGGGCGCGGTCCCGCCTGCGACTCCGCTGATCGGGTTGGTGCAGATCATGTCGGCGCGGCGGCGCTTGAGCCCGTTGGGTCCGGTCGAACCGTCATACACACCGGTGATCAGCGACGTGTTGGCGGGATCCCTGAAGCTCTGCCAGCTCATAATGCACCCGAATTCATCCGCGTTTCTACACGCCGCAAGACCCATTGCCGGGACATCGACCGTGGCTGAGATCGGCCAGCCGACGACGTAGGCGGCGACGATCCGCTTTGCCAGCGGCTTGCCGGCCACCCGATCGCGCATCAGGCGGGTCAGGTGCAGGGCGCCCTGGCTATGCCCGGCAAGGATGATCGGGCGGTCAGCGGGGATGGTCGCGATAAACCGGTCAAACGCGGCGAGGACGTCGCCATAAGCAAGATCGAGCGCAGCGCCGGCGTCCTTGCTGTCGAGCAGGAAGGCGCCGAACGCGGCCTGGCGGTACTGCGGCGCCCAGATTTCGCCGACCCCGTTGAACGCGCTCGCCTGACTGCGCACGAACAATTCGGCGCGGCTTTGGCTGGCGGCGTGGTCGAGCGGGGCGTTCCAGCGGTCACGTTCGAGATAGGTCGTCGGGTGGATGAAGAAGACCGCCGTCCGAATTGGCCCGGTTCCTGCCGCAAAACCGGCTGGCAACCAGTGCGACGGGTCGCCGGGGAGGTCGGGCCGGGCGATCCAGCTGGCGGAAACCGTATAATCCGGTCCGCTGGCTGGCGGCGGCGCGACATAATGGCCTTTGGGGGTCATCGTCCGGGTCAGGATCTGCCCGCCATATTGGTAAATCGCGAACGCTCCGGCGACCGTGATCAAGGTCAGCCAGAAGATCAGCAGCAGGAAACGGCGCGCGCACATGCCGCCGCCTCTATGGTGCCGGGTCGAGCGCGGCAAGCCGCGCCTCGATGGTGCGTGGGCGATCGCAGCAAGCCGCGCCGCTATGGTGCGAGGGCGAGCGCGGCAAGCCGCGCCGCTATGGCCGCAGGTTCGAGCGCGGCAGGTCAGCGGGTCTTGTCGCCGATGCGGCAAAGGTTCATCGTCGTCGAAGGCAGGGGAGCTTATCTTGAACGAACGGCAATATTCCGACACCGACAGCTGGCCGCTGCGGCCGTGGATGATGGCCGCGATCTGCGCCGTGGCGGGTGTGATTTTCCATCTGCTGACCGATGTCCGTTACCCGGCGACTGTTCCGCCCGTGTGTCAGGCGGCAGCCACCTTCGTCGTGATCGCGGCAATCTCTTTCGTCCTGACCGTCGAGCTGCGTCGCTGGCTGTGGTCGCTGGCATTCGCGCTCGGCTGGGGCACGGTGGTCGCGCTGGTCGGCTGGTTCACCGCCAGCTACAACAGCAATCCGACGATCTTCGAATGGCCGTTCCTGTCGGGCCTGTTCGCGGTGCTGCTCGCCGCGCCCTTGTTCCAGACCGTCCGCGACGAGGGCGCGTGGAGCTTCCCTTATTCCCGGCTCCACAGCCATGCCTGGACCGACGCGGTCATCGGCGCGGCGGGGCTGGTGTTCGTCGGAATTGCCTTCCTGCTTGCCTGGCTGATCGCGGGATTGTTCGACCTGATCGGGATCGATCTGATCAAGGATCTGCTCAAGGAAAGCTGGTTCGGCTGGATGCTCGCCGGGTTCGCCTTCGGTGCCGCGATCGGCCTGCTGCGCGAGCGCGATGCGCTGGTGGCCACGCTCCAGCGGCTCGTGATGGTGGTGATGAGCGTGCTCGCCCCGGTGCTCGCTGCGGCGCTGGGGCTGTTCTTATTGTCGCTTCCGTTCACCGGGCTGGGCAAATTATGGGGATCGAGCGTTCCGACGACCCCGTTGTTATTGCTGGCCGGGGCGGGCGCGATCCTGCTTGCCAATGCGGTCATCGGCAATGGCGATGACGAACGCGTGACCAGCCGGGTATTGCGAATCTCGGCGCAGATTCTCGTTCTTGCGGTGCTGCCGCTGGCGATCATCGCGGCGGTCTCGCTCGGCATGCGCATCGGCCAGTACGGCTGGACCCCTGAGCGGATCTGGGGCGTGGTCGCGGTTGCTGTCGCGATCGGTTACGGGGTCGTCGGCTGGTGGGCGGTGGCCAAGGGCCGCGCCA
>JANPMU010000227.1:0-5412 GCA_031427095.1 Sphingomonas sp. | reverse complement strand
CTCGACCGGGTCGGTCTTGGCCGGAAGCTCGGACAAAAAGCGGACCGAGGGATCCCACAGATTCTGCCCGGTGATGATCTGGACGAAATTGACCACGCCCTGGCGGAAGAACAGGAAGATCGCGCCGATCGCGCAGCCGAGGAGGATTCCCAGCGAGCCGATGATCACCCCGACGGTCACGAAGATCTTCATCATCGCGGCGCGGCTGGCGCCCATCGTGCGCAGGATGGCGATGTCGCGGGTCTTGGCGCGGACCAGCATGATCAGCGACGACAGGATGTTGAACACCGCGACGAGGATGATCAGCGACAGGACGACGAACATCGCCACCCGCTCGACCGCCAGCGCTTCGAACAAGGCCGAGTTCATCTGGCGCCAATCGACGATCAGTCCTTTGCCGCGAAGCGCGGGCTGAAGCGGCGCGAGAATTTCCTCGACATTGTCGGGGTCGCTGACCTGAACCTCGACCATTCCGACATCATTGCCGAGCATCAGCAGGGTCTGCGCATCCTCCATCGGCATGACCACGAAAGCATTGTCATAATCGTAGACCCCGACTTCGAAGATCGCGGCCACGGTGTAGGACACGATCCGCGGGACGGTGCCGACCGCAGTGGTGCGGCCTTCGGGGCTGATCAGGCTGATCTCGCTGCCCGGAAAGGCGCCGAGCGCCTCGGCGAGCCGCGAACCAATCGCGATGCGGCCGCTGCCCGGCGTGACCGCGTTCAGATCGCCCGACTTCACATTGCTGGCAATCGTCGCATTGTTGCGCAGATCGTTGAGCCGCATGCCGCGCACCAGCACACCTTCGACCCGCCCGTTGGCCGAGGCCATCAGCGGCTGTTCGATCAATGGCGTGGCCGAGGTCACTCCGGGGGTTCGGCGCGCGGCTTCGGCGATGATCTGCCAGCCTTCGAGGCGACCCGAATAGCCCTGGATCACCGCGTGTCCGTTAAGGCCGACGATCTTGTCGAACAGTTCGGCGCGAAACCCGTTCATCACGCTCATCACGATGATCAAGGCGGCGACCCCCAGCGCCACTGCGGCGAGGCTGATCGAGGCGACGAGGAAGATGAACCCCTCGCCCTTGCCGGGGAGAAGGTAGCGCTTGGCGATGGTGCGTTCGTAGCGGTTGAGGATCATGCCGCGAGTCTTGCCAGCGCGTCTTGCGGGGACAGCTCGACCTTCTCGCCGGTGCGGCGGTTCTTCAATTCGACCACGCCCTGGGCCAGCCCGCGCGGGCCGATGATGATCTGCCACGGCAGCCCGATCAGGTCCATTCCGCCAAGCTTGACCCCGCCCCGCTCTTCACGGTCGTCGTAGAGCGTCTCGACGCCTGCAGCGATGAGCTGCAAGTACAGGTCGTCGGCGGCGGCGATGCTGGCGGGGTCGTCGCCGCGCATCGTGACGAGACCCACTTTCCATGGCGCGACCGCTTCGGGCCAGACGATGCCCCTGTCGTCGTGGGACGCCTCGATGATCGCGCCGACCAGCCGCGACACGCCGATGCCGTAACTGCCCATCATCGGGATGAGCGGCTGGCCGTCGGGACCCGAGACCTTCAAGCCCATCGCTTTGGAATATTTGTCGCCGAAGTAGAAGATATGCCCGACCTCGATCCCGCGGCCGGTGCGGCGGGCGGCTTCGGGGACCTCTGCCCAGCGCGTCTCATCGTGGGTTTCGTCGGTTGCCGAATAGGTTGTGCTGACCTGTTCGAACAATGTCTCAAGTCCGGCTGCGTCGTCATAGCAAAGATCGGACTGGCCCCAGTCGAACTCCTCGAACGCGGAGTCATAGAACACCTCGCTCTCCCCGGTCGGCGCGAGGACGATGAATTCGTGAGACAGATCGCCGCCGATCGGGCCTGACGCCGCTTTCATCGGGACGGCGCGAATTCCGAGCCGCTGGAACGTGCGGAGGTATGCGAGCAACTGGGTGTAGTAGCTGTTGCGCGCGCCGGCCTCGTCCAAATCGAAGCTGTAAGCGTCCTTCATCAGAAATTCGCGGCCGCGCATCACGCCGAAGCGCGGGCGCACCTCGTCGCGGAATTTCCACTGGATATGATAGAGCGTGCGCGGCAAATCGCGGTAGCTGGCGACGTCATCGCGGAACAAAGCGGTGATCATTTCCTCGTTGGTCGGACCGAACAGCATTTCGCGCTTGTGGCGATCGGTGATGCGCAGCATTTCGGGGCCATATGCGTCATAGCGCCCGCTGGTCCGCCACAGGTCAGCCGACTGCATCACCGGCATCAGCATCTCGATCGCGCCGGCCTTGTCCTGCTCCTCGCGGACGATCGCCTCGATCTTCCTCAGCACGCGCAGCCCGGCGGGCAGCCAGGCGTAGATCCCGGCGGCAGTCTGGCGGACAAGCCCGGCGCGAAGCATCAGTCTGTGACTGACGATCTGGGCGTCGGACGGGCTTTCCTTGAGGACCGGGAGAAAGGAACAGGAGAGGCGCAAGGGGGGCGTCTTTCGAAGGCGGCGAGGAGCAAGCGCGATGCTCCTACGGTGCGCGCCTGGCCAAGGCAATCCGCGAAGGGAGCGGCGCACGACTGTGGCGATTGCGCCACAGCCTGCGGTCAAAGTCAGGCAAGCGCGGTTTTGAACATGACAAAAGCCCCGCCACGCGGCTAGCCACCGCACCATCGAAGTTCAGCCGAGCAATTGGCTAAGGTTCGGGGAGACGCCGGACGGACGGGAAACGCCGCCGGGCACTTCACAAGGGGGCTGACGAGCAATCGTCACGCAAGAACGCCCGGATCGGAAACGGTCCGGGCGTTTTTGGTTTTTGCCGGGGCGGCCCACCTTGCACTTTGCCATCCCGCGTTCCGCCAACCATTTCGCGAGCACACGGAACATTGCAGCCGCGCGCCTCTTTGAGCAGCATCGGAGTTTCGCCAACGAACAAATGCGCGCAAAAAGGAATGCCGACTTGCCACTCATCACCCTTTTTGCCGCGACACTGTCGGCGTCCGCGTCCGCACCGCCAATCACCGCCAGCTGGATCAACCCCAAATCAAGCGTGATCGTTCGAATCGCTCCGTGCGGCGCGGCGCTGTGCGGACGCGTGACCTGGGCTTCGACCAAGGCGCAAGCCGACGCGCAACGCGGCGGGACCGCGCGACTCATTGGAACCCTGCTGATGGAGGATTTCGAGGCCGACGGCCCGGGCAGTTGGCGCGGGCGCCTGTTCGTCCCCGACATCCAGCAGACCGCCGAGGCGACGATGCGACGGACCGGTCCCAACAGCATCGAGATCAGGGGCTGCGGGCTCGGCGGGCTGGTATGCAAATCACAGAGCTGGCGCCGGTCGTCCGCTGTGAAGCGCAAGCGCGAGCGCTAGGCCTGGACCCAAACCACCGAATCGCGGCGCGCCCGCAAGGCTCGCGGGCGCGCCGATCAGTTACGGCATCAGCACCGCATCGACGACGTGGATCACTCCGTTCGACTGCATGACATCGGCAATCGTCACGCGCGAGGTTCCGCCCTTGGCGTCAGTCAGCACGAGATACCGGCCGCGCATTCTCGCGGTCAGCCGTTCGCCCTGAACCGTGGTCAAAGCGGCGCGGCCATGACCGGCGCGAATGCGCGCGGCGATCGCGCCCGAAGTCAGACGGCCCGGAACAACGTGATAGGTCAGGATTTTGGTCAGGGTCGCTTTATTCTCCGGCTTGACCAGGGTCGCGACGGTTCCGGCGGGAAGCTTGTCGAAGGCGGCGTTGGTCGGCGCGAACACCGTGAACGGACCTTTACTCGACAGCGTATCGACCAGCCCGGCGGCCTTGACCGCGGCAACCAGCGTTGTGTGATCGCGCGAGTTGAGTGCATTCTGGACGATCGTGCGATTGGCGAACATCGCCGCGCCGCCGACCATCGGATCCTTGGCTGAAGCCGGCGACACCGCCGTCATGGCGATCGCGGCAGCCGCGATCAAGCCGTTGAAAATAGTCTTTCGCATCGGAAAAATTCCTTCCTTGGCACCCCGGACTGGAGTTGCGGGAAGAGTTACGCAGCGATGCCGCCGACGGATGCAGCACTGCCGACCGCCAGCGCAGCAACGACCGCGATGACGATGATGTCCATCGGTCAGTGCCGCGTGTAGCGTTGCAGGCTCGCTCGCACCACGACCCTGAGCTCGTCGGCCGGGTGCCGGTCGCTAACGATGGCGTCAGGCCCAGACAGCGCATTGTGGGCGTATTCGAAGTGCAGGTTCACCAGCTTGTTGGTGTGCGGCAGATTGTAGCTCACGCCCGCGCGCAGGGCCTGCTGTGTCGCTCGACCTTCCACGCTGTCGATGCCAAGGCTGACGAGATCGTAGCGAACGAACAGGTCGAGGTCGCCGGTCGCTGGAGCATCGAACAGTGAAAACTGCGCCTGCACATAACCGCCGCCGACATCGCTGTTGCTGCGCGAAAACGACGAGCAAATCGCCTCCGCTTCAATGGTCGTAGCATGTCCCGCGAGCAGAAAGGTGTAGGCAATGTCTGCCTCTCCACTGAGCTTGTCTCCGGTCGCCTCGACACCGCCAAGCGGAGCCGCGCCGATGGCGGTCGCAAGTGTGAACGTCCGGTCGCGGATGTTGCGCGTGTGATCGACAGCCGCGCCGAAAGTGAGCTTCTGTCCGTCGCGGTTGATCGGCGTGAAAACGAGCTTTCCTGAAAGAGAGTTGCCGATGTCGTAACGAGGGTCGGGGCTGTTTAGAGAGCCGCGGTTATCCAGTGCAGCCAATTGGACCGTCAGCCTGTCGGAAAGCGCTTTCTGGAACTCGATTCCGAACTGCGACCCGAAACTGTTAACGGAGCCGTGTTCTTCGAGAATGAGCGAGCGGTTGATCGTCGGTAGGTTGCCCGAAGAAAGATTGTCTTCGCGTGACAGGATGTGGGTGTTTTCGCCGACGAGGAGCCGGAACTTCGACGGGTCGTCGGGGTGCTGGAGCGCAAAGAACAGGTTCTCGAAGTTGCGGCGACCGAGATGCCCGCCCTCACCGAAGTCGCCGAAGAAGTCTGTGTTGGTGAGATCCACCTCATACACCACAGCGGGACGAAGCCCCTGCGTGATGCGCGGCAGGTCGAGTTCCGCGCCTTGGCGGAACCGCCGAAAGTAATCCGGCCCATCAGGATCGATTGCGCGTTCCGCGAAGCCCCAGATCGTCAGGCGCGCATCGCCGGTCTGAAATACAAGGCCAGCATCGGGATTGAACGACCAGCCGCTGCTTCGGCCGCTTGCCGCACTTGACGCTTCAGCGCTGGTGCGCAGGGACTCTGGCGTCGGCGTGGCGCTCGTCGGATCGGCACGCGCAGGAATTGGATGCTCGACGGCGACAAGGAACGCGAGCGGCCAGACCCAGAAATACCGACGCCAGCCCCGCAGACTCTTGGCCGACCCCCTCTGTCGAGCGCGATACATGTTC
>JANPMU010000226.1:0-3499 GCA_031427095.1 Sphingomonas sp. | reverse complement strand
ATTAGCTACGTATCCAACTCTGCAGCGGCGGATATGGTCGTCACCAAGCTTCGCAGTGCAGGCGTCAATGCCCATGCTTTTCAGTCTGATCAGGGCGTGACCAACGAAGTGAAAAAGCTCGTCGCGGACGTTTTCGCTCGTTTCGGTCGGATCGACATAGTTGTGGCAAACGCCGGCGTTCTCGAAATGAGAGCGGTTGATTCCGACGGAGATACTGCGCCGCTGGACAGGGTATATGACGTCAATCTGGGCGGAGTGGTGACCCTTATCCGCGAGGCCAGTCGGGTCATGGCGGACGATGGGCGGATTATTGCGATATCGTCCCAAGTGGCGACCCGAATTGGCTTGCGAAACCTCGCAGATTATTCGGCGACCAAGGCTGCGGTCGAGGGTTATGTACGTGGCGCCGCTCGAGATCTCGCACCACGCCGGATAACAGCGAATTGTGTGGCGGTAGGTCCGACGGTAACGGATATGAATCCCGACGAAGGCGATTTCGCTGATTTTCTGCGCAGTATCATTGCGCTCGGCCGACTTGGCAGGCCGGAGGAGATCGCCGCCGCGGTGAGCTTTCTCGCGTCGCCTTCAGCGAGTTTCATAACCGGGAGCGTGCTCGCGGCGGATGGTGGCATCAACGCGTAAGTGAGATCCCCAAATAATCATCTCTTATTCAATCCGAGGAAAGCAAGAATGCCTAAGGTCACGTACATCTCCCACAAAGGGGATAGATTGACAGTTGACATCAATGAAGGTTTCTCTGTCATGGAGGGCGCCGTATCTAACGGGGTAGATAATATCGAGGCTGTTTGTGGGGGCGCTTGCGCCTGTGCAACTTGCCACGTGTACGTGGAAGAGGAATGGCTGGAAAAGCTCAATCCGCAGTCTGAAGAGGAAGCGGCTATGCTGGATTTTGCAAGCGGAGTCCAACCTAACTCTCGCTTGTCGTGCCAGATAATAGTCTCAACTGGTTTAGATGGCCTCGTGGTAAGCGTACCAGACCAGATTTAGGTCGTGAACCCATAAACAGAATTAGCGCTCTACCGCCAGCGCAACCTCGTCGAACGCTTCTTCAGCAAGCTGAAACACTTCCGCCGCATCGCCATCCGCTACGACAAGCTCGCCGAAAACTTCCTCGCCATGGTCCAGCTCACCTCAATGAGACTGTGGTTGCGCGCTTGTGAGTCTACGGCCTGGTGCGCTCGGGCGGGCAGGGGATGGCGAGAAATCGGCAAATGGCGGAGCGGGTGGGATTCGAACCCACGATGGGCTTTTGACCCATACTCACTTTCCAGGCGAGCGCCTTCGACCACTCGGCCACCGCTCCGCATGCACCCGAGCGTGAATCGGGTGCGATCATATTCGCACTGGAGGCGCCCCTCTAGGCAAGGTCGCCGCTCCGGGCAACCTTGCCGCGCCGCGCCGCTTCCCCCTATGGCCGACGCGATGCGCTGCCTTGGTCCCTCCCCCGACGCCGACGAGATCGAGGCGCTCGCCCGCGCCGCGCTCGCAGCGCTGCCCGAGCCGTTTGCCGCTCACCTCGCCGATATCCTTCTGACGGTCGAGGAGTTCGCCGACGATGCGCTCCTCGCCGAAATGGAGATCGACGATCCGTTCGCGCTGACCGGGCTGTACCGCGGCCTCCCGCTGGGCGATAAAAGCGTCGAGCATTCGGGCGCTCTTCCCGACCGGATCACGCTGTATCGCCGCGCGATCCTCGACGAATGGGCCGAAGGCACCGAGAGCCTTGAACATCTCGTCCACCATATCCTGGTCCACGAAGTCGGCCATCATTTCGGCCTCAGCGATGACGCCATGCATGCGCTCGAGGCCGGCGCGCGATGACCGCGCTGCTGCGCTTCGATCAGGTGACCTGCGTGCGCGGCGGGCGCACCCTGTTCGAAACCCTCGCATTGGTCCTCGATCCCGGCGAGGCTGTGCTCGTCACCGGCCCCAACGGCTGCGGCAAGTCGAGCCTGCTGCGCCTCGCCGCCGGTCTGCTCGCGCCCGCCGCCGGGAAAATCGATCGCTCCGCCGTGGCCCTCGCCGATGACAATCTCGCGTTCGACCGCGAGCAACCGCTGCGCCGGGCGCTCGCTTGCTGGATCAGCGCCGATGCCATCGACCGCGCGCTCGAAGGCTTCGGCCTGACCGACCTTGGCGAGATCCCGGTGCGTCTCCTTTCGACCGGCCAGCAGCGCCGCGCACGGCTCGCGCGGGTGGTCGGCAGCGAAGCGCGGCTGTGGCTGTTGGACGAGCCGACCCATGGCCTTGATCGGGACGGTCTCGCCCGCCTCGACTGCGCCATCGCCAGGCACCGTCGCGGCGGCGGCGCGGTCCTCGCCGCATCGCACGCCTTGCTTGGCGGCGACTGGCGAACGCTGGACCTCGGCGCATGATCGCCGCGCTCATCGCCCGCGAAGTCCGCCGCGCATTGGCCGGCGCCGCCTGGCTTCCGGTCGCTTTCTTCCTGCTGGTCGCGACGATCGTTCCGTTCGCGGTCGGTCCCGACGCCCGCTTGCTCGCCCGGATCGGCGGCGGTGCCTTGTGGATTGCCGCTTTGACCGCCGCTTTGCTCCCGATCGAGCGACTGATCGAACCCGACCGCGCCGACGGCGTGCTCGATCAGCTCGCGCTGCGCGGTCTCGCCGAGGAAGCGATCGCCGCAGCGAAGATCCTCGGTCACTGGCTGACCTTCGCGCCCTTGCTGCTGATCGCCGCCGTGCCCGCATCGCTGCTGCTCGGACTCGATGGCGCCGCGCTCGCCCGCGCCTTGGTCGCGCTGGCCATCGGCACTCCCGCGCTCGCCGCGCTCGCCGTCACCGTCGCCGCGCTCACTGCGGGCCTCGCCCGCGCCGGAGCGCTCTCGGGCCTGCTGATGATGCCGCTCGCGATCCCGCTGGTGATTTTCGGTGCCGCCGCGACCGGGGATGGCGGGTCGAGCGCGCTCAAGCTCGAAGCGGCGGTCGCGCTGCTGCTGGTTGCGGGCGCTCCATTCGTAACCGGCGCTGCCCTCAGGGCGGCGCGCACCTGATCGCGTTCTTGTTGCTCGCTTGCGCTCGAGTCGGCACGTTCCTGTTGCTCGCTGACGCTCGAGTCGGCACCGGCCCGCACCCCCCCCCCGCCACCCAAACAGGTTATGCTATTGGTGGCCGGGTGGGGGCGCGGGCCGGTGCGGACTTACCCACAAAAGACTCCGCGGGCTGGTGCGGGCTTACGAAGCAGGAGCACTCCACCGCGCGAAAATCGCTGTCGGCAGCAACAGCCCGCGCGTTTCCTCGCGCACCGCCATCTCGCCGCACTCGACGCTCCCGCCCAGATCGCCAAACAATTGCGCGACCAATTCGCCGATCGCCAGCGCCGACATCCGCACCGCATAGACGGTCAGCACCAGGAACCGGCTATCGGCATCGAGCAACCGCCGGCAATCGGCCAGCAAGGGCGCCAGATGCTCCTCCAGCCGCCACATCTCGCCCTCGGGCCCGCGCCCGAACTTCGGCGG
>JANPMU010000225.1:0-7043 GCA_031427095.1 Sphingomonas sp. | reverse complement strand
GTCAAAGTCACCGGTTGTCGCCCGCCGCGCGCGGCCTCGAGCGTCACCGACAAGGTCGGCCGGGCGCGTAAATTCTCGGGTACCTTGTCGAAGATCACCCGCGCCGGAATCCCGTCATCGCGCAGCACTTCGATCCGGCTTCCGATCTGCAGCACCACCCCGTCATTCGCGGCCAGCACGAGCGCACGCTCGCGCGTCTCGGCGCCGGTCGCGGGGTTGGTCCGGATCAGCGTGATCATCTCGCCCACCGCTTTTGCCATCAGCGCGCTGGGCGACAGCAGGTCGAAGTCGAAATTCTGCTCGACGATCGAAATTCCCGCGCCGGTCAGCGATACCGTCGCCGGCCGGATCTGCGCCGAGACATCGGGAAATTCCTGGCGCGAACGCCCGGCGGGAAGGGTCAGGTCGCGGCGGTCCTGCACCAGCGCGAGATTATTATTATAGATCGTGACCGCGACATCGCCCTGGGCGTTGCGCCCGGCCGAGGCGGCGCCATCCTGCGCCAGCGCCGGAGCGGCGGTGATCAGGGTCAGCCCAAGCCAGAATGATCGCATAACGCCCTCTCCATCCACTAACCTGGATACAATGTGACATTATAACCTTGGCTGTCAACGCCAACAAAAAGCCCCTCCGCCGAAGCGGAGAGGCCTTGTATAGTCCGCTTGGAGCGAGCGGTTAGAAGTCAACCTGGAAACGCGCGGCGACGGTGTCGACGCCATATTTGCGCTTGTCGATTGGCTTGGTCGAGGTCGGCGCGACGGTCGCAGCTTGCGGGCCGCCGGTGACTTCGGCGTGGGCGTAATTGATCAGCACGCGGACATAATCCTCGGGGATCCAGATCAGGCCGGCGAGGAAGCCAACCTGCTTGCCGCCGCGACCAAGATTGTTCGACGCGGTCGAAACTCCGGTGACGAAGTTGTTGGTGAAGCCGTTCTTGAGCTTCTTGCTATCCAGGTCGAGATAATCGACGCGGGCATTGAGCTGCAGGGCGCCCCAGCCACCCTTGCTGAACGGCTTGAGCACCTTGGTCCGGTCCCATGCGCCATTCTTATAGCCGCGTGTTTCGCCGGTCAAATAATAACCGACTTCACCATAAGCGCTGAAGAAGTCCGGATCGCCCGACGGGACGAGGAAGGTCGAGGTCGCAAACGCGTCGAGACCGCTGAGCCTGTCGCCCGCCGCGTACGCATTGACCTTGGTCCACTGCGCCTCGCCGACGACGTGGAACGACTTGAAGATACCGCCCAGTTCGACGCCGTAGATATTGTCGCTCTTGGCGGCGAAATTGCCCGTATCGACAAAGCGGATGTCGGTCGTCTGGCTGAACGGTCGAGCGCGGTAGCGGGCAATCTGGTTGGTCGACGGCGCCCCCACCGAATTCGACGCGGTCGCGCCATTGTTCGATTGGAACTTGCGATGCTGGAAGTTGGCGCCAAGGTGAAGCATTCCGCCGAGGGCTTGTGGCGAATAGGTTCCGCGCGCCGCAGCGATCCAGCCATCATTGTCGACCCCACCATCGATCGAGTGGGCGGCAAATAAACCCGCGTTAAAGCGGGCGGTGCCAAGCTTGTTGACCAGACCGACCGACGCACCAATGCGACGCGATGCGCCGAAGGCGTCGTTCATTTGCGCGCGCTCGAGGAAGCTGATGAAGCGCGAGCTGGTGATCTGCTCGAGGCTCTCGAACGTATCATGGTTGCCGACGGTAAACGAATAGGGCTTGTCCTTCGGCGCATAGGTAATAATCGCATCGCCGAAGCCGACCGTCGAATTGGCATAGTCCATTTCGAACTTGTAGCCGAAGCCGCCCGGAATTGTCCCTTCGGCGCCCAGCCGGATACGCCGCACTCGAGTATTGAAGCCGAGATTGCGCGTCAGTACGGCGTCGTTGGGATTGCTGACATAGCCGACGTCATACATGAGGCGGCCGCGCGGCTTGAATGACCAGCCGGCGTCCTTGTCCTCGAACAGCGGTCCGCCTTTCCACGACGGGGTGGTCTTGACCATCGCGGCCTTGACCCCTTCGATGGCTTCCTGGAGCGCCTCGACCTGGGCCTGGAGGAGCTCGATCTTGGCCTGGGCGTCATCGACCTGTCCGGCCTCGGCAATCGCCGCATCAGCGGTCGCATCGGACTGGTCGGGCATCGCGGTATCGTCGGTCGGCGGCGCCGGATTCTGAGCGATTGCGGTCGAAGCCCACAGCAATGCGCTGCTGCCCAGCAGAGCGCGGGTAATCATCTTGGAGTTCATTTCATTCCCTTTCCCCGCCCCCGCATTTGCGGAGGCCCTGGCGCGCCCACCCCCTGGCGAGCGCGCTTGATGTGTTGCGATTATTTCAGGTCGGCGAAGTTCAACGGCGACAGCGTCCGTGCTGCCGCCTGGCTGCGAGCGCGGACTCCGTTGGGCGCCGCGACCATGCCCGCTGAAAGCAGATAGCCCTTCGGACCAAACGCACTTTCCTTGGTGAACTCGGCGACGAACGCACGGATCGCCGGGATCGCGGCGACATGGGCGTTCTTGACATAGATGTAGAGCGGACGGGCGCCCGGATATTTGAAGCTGCTGATCGTCTGATAGGTCGGCGCAACCCCGTTGATCATGATGCCCTTCAGCTTGGCGCTATTCTCCTCGAGGAAGCTGTAGCCGAAAATGCCGACGGTGCCCGGATTGGCTTCGAGCTTCTGGACGATGAGGTTATCGTTCTCGCCCGCTTCGATATAGGCGCCGTCGGTGCGGACACCGGTGCAGATCGCCTTGAATTTGGCCTCGTCCGCTTTCTTCATCGCTGCCATGGCGGCATTGGCTTCGCATGGCGGGGTGAGGATCAAGTCACCCAGCGCATCGCGCGTGCCGCTGGTCCCCGGGGGGCCATAGACGCGGATCGGAAGCGCCGGCAGCTTGGCGTTGACGTCTTTCCACGTCTTGGTCTTGTTGGGCCTGCCGAACGGGGTGTTGGCCAGCGCCAGATAGAGGTCGCGCTGGGTCAGTCCCGACAATGGGGTCGAATTCGACGTCGCGATCGCGACACCGTCGAGGCCGACCTGGATTTCGGTCACCTTGGTGACACCATTGGCGGCGCATTGCGCGGCTTCCTTGGCTTTCATCCGCCGTGAGGCATTTTCGATGTCGGGAAAGCGCTCGCCAACTCCGGCGCAGAATAATTTCATTCCCGCGCCAGTACCGGTCGATTCGATGATCGGGGTGCCGAGCCGGGGGTTGGCGCGGGCAACGCGCTCGGCCACCGCTTTGGCGAACGGATAGACGGTCGACGAGCCGACGGCGCGCATCTGGGTGCGGGCATCGGCGACGGTCGAAATGCTGAGCGCCAGCACTGCGGTCGCGGCGAGGCCAAGATTTTTGCGTATCATGAATTTCCCCATCAGCGGAGCACTGCGTCCGCTTTCAACGGCGCCGATAGGATATGGTGGCGACTCCCAAATGACCCGCAGGCTTCAGATTTGTGACGGGGGCCGGGACGCGGCACGAAAAAGGCGGCGGATTGAAACCCGCCGCCCTTTGTCGATCAGTGTTGCCCCAGCGCCTCAGGCAATCGGTGCGGTCTCGCCTGCGGCATCATCTTCGCGCGGGCGACGGACCCGGCGACGCGGACGCGGAGCCTCGGCTTCATGATCATCGTCCGCCACGCTCGCGGTCACGCCGATCGACGGCGGGACAACGTCGAACGCGATCCGCTCTTCGCCATCATCGCGCGAATCGCGGCGTGCGCCATTGCGCTCGGTCCGTTCACGGGCCGGACGTACGGGACGATCCTCGCGCGCTGCCCGTTCCGGCCGGTCTTCGCGAACGGCGCGTTCGGGACGGTCTTCGCGCGGAGCACGCTCAGGACGATCGTCGCGCTGTGCGCGCTCAGGACGATCCTCGCGTGGCGCACGTTCCGGCCGTTCGTCGCGCGTGGATCGCTCGGGGCGCTCGTCGTCGCGCGGGCGGCGCTGTTGCTGTTGCTGTTGTGGCTGTTGGTCATACGGCTGCTGCGACATGCGATCGTCGTCGCCAGCCTCCATCATGTCGTCGTCGTCGCCGTCGCCGTCATCCTCGTCGCCCGACTGGCGGCGCTGTTCGTCATAGCGCGCACGGCTTTCGCCCAGCACGCGATAATAATGGTCGGCGAACTGCAGATAATATTCGGTCTGGACCCGATCGCCGGCGAGCTGCGAATCGCGCGCCATGCTCTTGTATTTCTCATGCAGCTGGGCGGCATTGCCGCGCTGGCGATTATCCTGGCGATTTCCGTCCGGCCGACCGGGGATCCGCGGAGGCTGTCCTCCACGACCGCGGCGGCGGTTATTGCCTTGACGATTGTTGATCAAATTCAAGATCCTCATGTACCAGCCACCCGCAACGCGAAGTGACCGACACCGCTCCCGCCGGGAAGCGGCCGAACTCTTGTCCCGGCGGTCAGCAGCACGACGCATTGCGCCAGCCGCCCCTGTCGTTGCCGCCGCGCCTACGCGCACAAACGGACGATATCGTCGGGGGTTAGCGGCGGGAAGCGCTCATTGGCTTGATGAAGCGGTCCCGTCCCTGACGCATGATGTAGACCGGACTTGGGGATATTCCAAGCGAATTAATCTGGCGCCGTGAGGATCAGCGCTCGCGCTCTTCCGCCAAGGTCTTGAACACACGCGGATTTTAGGCCCGCGCGCAGGAATAGCGCCGCCGCACTGTCGGCCTGGTCAAAGCCGATTTCGATCGCCGCGAGCCCCGCTGGCGCAAGCAGTCCGGCGATCATCGGCGCAATCCGGCGATAGTCGTCGAGCCCGTCCACACCGGCGAACAAGGCTTCGGCCGGTTCATGCTCGGCGACCCCGCGGCCGAGCTCGGCGCCGACCGCGACATAAGGCGGATTGCACAGCACCAGGTCGAATCGCTCGGCGATTCCCTCGGCCCAGTCGCCACTTCGAAACGCCGCCCGCCCGGCCATTCCGAGGCGCTGAGCATTGCTCCGCGCCTGCCGCAGCGCCGCTTCCGACCGGTCGATGCCAAGCCCGCTGGCTTCGCCCCACTGGTCGAGCGCGGCAAGCAGCAACGCCCCCGATCCGCTGCCCAGATCGAGCACGCGGCGCGGCCCCGCGGATCCCGCGAAATGCGCGACTGCGGCCTCGATCAGCGTCTCACTGTCAGGGCGCGGGATCAGCACCCCGGGGCCGACCTCGAGCTCGATCGTCCAGAAGCCCCGCCGCCCGACGATATAGGCGATCGGTTGACCCGCAGCGCGCCGCTTGACCAGCGATGCAAAACCGTCAGGAACGTCGTTCGGCGGCGACAGCAGCATCGCCTCTCGCGACACCCCGAGCGCATGCGCCATCAGCAGTTCGGCATCGAGCCTCGGCGTGTCGCTGATCGATTCGAACGCCCGCGCCGCCTCGCCCAGCGCGCGGCGGACTGCGCTCACGCCTCGTCGAGGCTCGCCAGCCGGCTGGCCTCGTCCTCGGCCGACAAAGCATCGGTCAGCTCGGCCAGACCCGGGCCCTCAAGCACCGCCTCCAGCTTGTGCAGCGTCAGGTTGATGCGGTGGTCGGTCACCCGCCCCTGCGGGAAATTATAGGTGCGGATCCGCTCCGACCGATCGCCCGTCCCGACCATCGACCGCCGCGCCCCGGCGCGCTCGTCGGCCAGCCGGCTGCGCTCCAGTTCGAACAAGCGCGTGCGCAACACCTTGAGCGCCTTGGCCTTGTTCTTGTGCTGCGATTTCTCGTCCTGCTGGATGACCACCAACCCGCTCGGCAAATGGGTAATCCTGACCGCGCTGTCGGTGGTGTTGACCGACTGTCCGCCCGGCCCCGACGAACGATAAACGTCGATGCGCAGGTCGGCGTCGTTGATCTGGACGTCGACCTCCTCGGCCTCGGGAAGCACCGCGACGGTGGCCGCCGACGTATGGATCCGCCCGCCGCTTTCGGTGGCGGGGACTCGCTGGACGCGGGGCACGCCGCTTTCGAATTTCAGCCGCGCGAAGACGCCCGCGCCGCTGATCGAGGCGACCGCCTCCTTGTAGCCGCCAACGTCCGACGCGCTCGCCGAGATCAGCTCGAACTTCCACCCCTGCTCCTCGGCGAAGCGCTGGTACATCCGCAGCAGATCGCCCGCGAACAGCGCCGCTTCGTCGCCCCCGGTTCCGGCCCGAACCTCGAGCATCGCGGCGCGCTCATCGGCCGAATCGCGCGGCAGCAGCTTGATCGCCAGCGCGCGTTCCGCCTCGGGCAGGCGGCGGCGGATGTCGTCGGCCTCGGCGACCGCCATCTCCTTCAATTCCACCTCGACGGCCGGATCGCCGACAAGCCCGGTCAGCACCCCGAGCTCGGCGCGCAATCGCCGCACCTCGCGCGCTGCGGCCGCGACCGGTTCGATCGCCGAATATTCCTTCGACAGCCGGACAAAGTCGTCGCGCCCGACATCGGGCGACGCCATCGCCCTGGACAGCTCATCCTTGCGCGCCTCGATTGACGCGATCCGTTCGGACGAGATTCCGGTCATTTTCGCCTGATCAAATGAATTGGCCGAGGGAACTCACGTTCAGGGTCGGATATCTCAAACCGAACGCTCAGCGCCCTCTTAATTTTTTTACGAACCGATTCAGCGCCCCCTAACCCAACATTGATGTCTCGAATGAGCACTGAGCCGACCTGTCCCTCGATCGATTCGACATCTAAGAGCCTTGGCACAAGACCCTTCTTGGCCTTCTCAAATCGAGATTTGGCCGAACCTCGGTAGGTCATATCTGCGGCGATATCGCCGGCGCGCAGCAGCATCAAAACTTCCAACGCAAGCGTACCGGAGTATTCCCCTCGTGGAATAAGTGCGATGATCGGCTTCTCGACCTTAGGTGCCCCGATCAGCATCGCCAGCCGCTCGATCCCGGCCGCCCAGCCGACCGCCGGCGTGTGCGGCCCGCCGAGCTGCTCGATCAGCCCGTCGTAGCGCCCGCCGGCGAGAAGCGTGCCCTGCGCGCCCAATTGGTTGGTGACGAATTCGAACGCGGTATGGCGGTAATAATCAAGCCCGCGGACCAGGTGCGGGGCGAG
>JANPMU010000224.1:0-20158 GCA_031427095.1 Sphingomonas sp. | reverse complement strand
GCGGGTGCGACCTGTTCATATCGATTGGAACATCGGGCGCGGTCTACCCCGCCGCAGGTTTCGTCCAGACCGCGAAATACTGCGGGGCAAGGTCGCTGGAGATCAACCTTGAGCCAAGCCAGGGGAGCATATTTTTCGACGAGAGCCGGATGGGAAGCGCGGCGGAGCTGGTCCCGGCGTGGGTCGAGAAAGTGCTGGGATCCCCTCCCTTGCAAGGGCGGGGGAATTTAGTCCGCCCATTCAAGCCCGATGTCGCGATAGAGGCTGCGGTCTTCGTCCCATTTGGGGTTGACCTTGACGTGCAGGAACAGATGGACCTTGCGCCCGAGATGTTCGCCGATCGCCTCGCGCGAAGCCTGGCCGATCGCTTTCAGTCGCGATCCGCCCTTGCCGAGCATGATCGCGCGCTGGCTGTCGCGCTCGACCAAAATCTGCTGGTGGATGACGACCGACCCGTCCTTGCGCTCCTCATATTTCTCGGTGTCGACGGCCGACGAATAGGGCAGCTCGGCGTGGAGCTGGAGGTAGATCTGCTCGCGGGTCATTTCGGCCGCGACCATCCGGTCGGTGGCATCGCTCAACTGGTCGTCGGGGAAATGCCATGGGCTTTCCGGCACCGACGCGGCGAGCGCGCGCTTCAAGTCCGCAACCCCGTCGCCGCTGGTTGCCGAGACCATGAATACCGCTTCGGGCTTCAATCGCAGTGACAGGCTTTCGGCGAATTCGAGCAATTTTTCCTTCTTGGCGATGTCGGTCTTGTTGAGCACCAGGAGCAATGGCTCGCGGCGGTTCTCGAGCGCTTCGAGCATCGCCTCGACCCGCGAGCCGACCTTGGCCGCAGCGTCGATCACCAGCAGGATCCGGTCGGCGTCCTCGGCCCCGGCCCAGGCGGCGGCGACCATCGCCCGGTCGAGCCGGCGGTGGGGCTCGAAAATCCCCGGAGTGTCGACCAGCAACAGCTGCGCATCGCCGGCGATCGCAATCCCCATCAGCCGCGCCCGCGTGGTCTGCGCCTTGGGGCTGACGATCGCGACCTTCTGTCCGACCAGCGCATTGACCAGGGTCGATTTGCCCGCGTTGGGCGCTCCGACGACCGCGATCAGGCCGCAGCGTTGCTTGGTTTTCGTCATGTCAGTTTTTCCAATAAAGCGGCGGCGGCGGCGGTTTCGGCTTCCTGCTTGCTGCTCCCGTCGGCCTCGGCGGTGCCCGCTTTGGCGATCGACACCCGGACCACGAAGCGCGGCGCATGATGCGCCCCGATCCGGCTGAGCAATTCATATTCGGGGACTTTCAGCCCGCGCGCGGCGGCGAGTTCCTGCAACGCCGACTTGGGATGCTGCGGCGCCCCGGTCTGGATGTCCAGATAGGGCATCCACGTCCGGCGAATGAAGCGATCCGATACGTCCAGCCCGCCGTCGAGCAACAGCGCGCCGAGCAAGGCCTCGACGACATCGCCGATGACATTCTCGCTCATTGTCGTGCCGTCGTCGCGGGCGTGCTTGGCCAGCCGGATCAGCGCCGGCACGCCAAGATCGCGTCCGACCATCGCACAGGTCTCGCGCGCCACCAGCGCATTATAGCGCCGCGACAACTGGCCCTCCGGCTCGATCGGAAAGCGCTCATACAGCCAGCGCGCGACGACCAGCCCGAGCACCCGGTCGCCGAGAAATTCGAGCCGCTCATAGCTGTCGCGGCCCGCGCTCGAATGGCTGAACGCGCGCTCGAACAGCGCCGCATCGCGCGGATCATGACCCAGCGTTTCGCGGACGAAGGCGAGAATCGCGCTCATGTGTTGAACCGGTGGCCGATGCGGTCGGGGCGGAGCGCCGAGAACCACGTCCACGGCTGCCAATATGTCGCACTGCCATCGGTCGACCAGAAATTGATCAGCACCCGGCCGACGACATTCTCGACCGGAACGAACCCGATCCCGCCGTCCGACACGGCGAACCGGCTGTCGAGGCTGTCGTCTCGGTTATCGCCCATCAGGAACACATGCCCGTCGGGAACGGTGATCGGTCCGAAATCATCCGCGCGCGCGTTCTCGACCTGGTCGAGGATGACGTGCGGCGTTCCCCCGGGAAGGGTCTCGCGATAGGCCGGATAGCGGCAGGCGGGGCCGCCCTCGCTGCCGTGGACGATCATCGGAGCCGCATTGCCGACCACCCGGCACGGGCTGTTGGGCGAAATCGGGACCGCGAAGTCGCCGGCGCGCTCGCGCGGCGCGGACTTGCCGTTGAGGATCAGCATGCCGCCCCGCACCGCGATCGTGTCGCCCGGCAATCCGACGACCCGCTTGACGTAATCGACCCTTTCGTCGGCGGGGGTCTTGAACACGACAATGTCGCCGCGCTCGGGCAATTGGCCGAGAAAGCGGCCTTCGAATGATGGCACGCCGAACGGGAAGCTGAAGCGCGAATAGCCATAAGGCCATTTGGCGACGAGCAGATAATCGCCGATCAGCATGTTGGGCAGCATCGATCCCGACGGGATGCTGAACGGTGCGACGACCAGGCTGCGCAGGATCCACGCCAGCAGCGCGAAGGTCAGCAGGAACCGCAGCCATCCACCGCGCGATTCGCGGGCGGTCGCAGCGGCGGGCAGGTCTGGCGACGGCGTGTGGGTCATCCGCGCCGCTCTTTCGTCCTGGCGCGGATAAGGTCAAGCGGGGATGGCTTTTGCGGATCGCCCATTTATGAGGACCGGCGATGACCATTTCCTCCCATGACAGCGCGTGGCAATCGATCGAGGCGCATCCGCTGGGTCGCCTCGACGCGCTGTTCGTGGCCGAACCCGATCGGCTCAGTCACCTGACGCGCGACGTGGCGGGGCTCCATTTCGACTGGTCCAAGACCCACCTCGACCCCGTGCTGATCGATCGCTTCGTCGAGCTTGCCGATGCGGCCGGCTTAGCCCGCGCGCGCGATGCTTTGTTCGCGGGCGGCATCGTCAACCCGAGCGAACGGCGCGCCGCCGAACATGTCGCCGAACGCGGGCAGGGCGCTCCGCAGGCGGTCGCGCTCGCCGCCCAGCACCATGCCCGCATGCGCTCGCTGATCGATGCGATCGAGGCGGGTGCGTTCGGGGACGTCACCGGCATCCTCCATATCGGCATCGGCGGATCGGCGCTCGGGCCCGAACTGCTGCTCGACGCCTTGGGCCGCGACAGCGATCGCTACATCGTCAGCGTCGTCTCCAATATCGACGGTCAGGCGTTCGACGAAGCCACCGACGCGCTCGACCCGGCCACGACATTGGTCGTCGCGGCATCGAAGACCTTTACCACCGGAGAGACGCTGGCGAACCTCGCGGCGGCGATCGAATGGCTTGGCGACGGCGGAGTCGAGGATCCCTACGGCCAGATCATCGCCCTGACCGCAGCGCCCCAGGCGGCGCTCGACTTCGGGATCGACGAGACCCGCATCCTCCCGTTCGCCCAAGGAGTCGGCGGGCGCTATTCCTTATGGTCGACGGTCGGCTTCCCGGTCGCGCTGGCGCTGGGCTGGGCCGCGTTCGAGGAATTGCTCGAAGGCGCCGCCGAGATGGACCGCCATTTCCGCCTTGCCGAGCCGCGCGCCAATGCGCCCTTGCTCGCCGCTTTCGTCGACCTCGCTTACACCCAGAAACTGGGTTGCCAGACCCGCGCGGTGTTCGCTTATGATGAGCGACTGCGACTGCTCCCGTCCTATCTCCAGCAGCTCGAGATGGAATCGAACGGCAAGTCGGTCACCGCCGACGGCGCGCCGCTGGGTCGTTCGAGCGCGCCCGTCACCTGGGGCGGGGTCGGCACTGACGCCCAGCATGCGGTGTTCCAACTGCTTCACCAGGGCACGCAGGTCGTGCCGGTTGAATTCGTCGCGGTCATCGCCGGCGAGGACGGCCAGGATCCCGAGCATCACCGCATCCTGCTGCTCAACGCCTTCGCCCAGGGCGCCGCGCTGATGGCCGGCCAGTCGAACGACGATGCGGCCCGTGCTTATCCCGGCAATCGGCCGTCGGTGACGCTGCTGCTCGACCGGCTCGATCCGCGAACCCTGGGCGCGCTGATCGCATTTTACGAGCATCGCACCTTTGCCAATGCAATATTGCTCGGAATCAACCCGTTCGATCAGTTCGGGGTCGAGCTGGGCAAGCAGATGGCGAACGCGATCGCCGATCCGGAACATCGCGAGCGGTTCGATGCCTCGACCCGCGCACTCATCGAAAGGGCAGGGGTTTGAGCGTGGAAGACTATGATCTGTTCGTCATCGGCGCCGGTTCTGGCGGGGTCCGTGCATCGCGCGTTGCCGCGTCGCACGGCGCGCGGGTCGCGGTGGCCGAGGAGCATAAGGTCGGCGGAACCTGCGTCATCCGCGGCTGCGTCCCCAAGAAATTGCTCGTTTATGGCGCGCACTTCGCCGAGGATCTCGAGGATGCCGCGATGTTCGGCTGGGACGTGCCGACCAAGCGCTTCGACTGGCCGGTGCTGCGCGACAATGTTCTGGGCGAAGTGTCGCGGCTCGAGCTGTTGTATCAGCAGACGCTCGACAACAATCATGTGACGACGTTTCACGAACGCGCGACCGTGAACGGACCCCATGAGGTTCGCCTCGCATCAGGCACGACCATTCGCGCCGGCAAGATCCTGATTGCGGTCGGCGCGCGCCCGCTGATGCCTTCAATCGAAGGGGTCGAGCATGCGATCAGTTCGAACGAGGTGTTTCATCTCGAACGGATGCCCAAGCGTATCGTCATCGCAGGGGGCGGCTATATCGCCAATGAGTTCGCCGGGGTGTTCCACCAGTTCGGAGCCCATGTCACCCTGGTCAACCGCTCGGACGCGATCCTGCGCGGCTACGACGAGCAATTGCGCGACCGCCTGCTGCAGATCTCGATCGCCAAGGGCATCGACTTCAAGTTCAACGCCACGTTCGACCGCATCGACAAGCGCGATGACGGCAGCCTCAAGCTGAGCATGACGGGCTGCGACGACATCGACGCGGACGAACTCCTGTTCGCGATCGGGCGCCACCCCAACACTGACGGGCTTGGCCTTGCCGAACTGGGGGTCGCGCTCGGCGATAATGGCGAGGTCAAGGTCGATGCCGATAATCGCACCAGCGTCGCTTCGATCTTCGCCGTCGGCGATGTCACCGACCGTGTCCAGCTGACCCCGGTCGCGATCCGCGAAGGGCAGGCGTTCGCCGATACCTTCTTCGGCGATCATCCGACCCGGGTCGATTATGACTGTATCCCGCACGCGGTGTTCAGCCATCCGCCGATCGCCGCGGTCGGGTTGACCGAAAGCCAGGCCAAGAACAAATTGGGCTCGGTCAAGACCTTCACCTCCGACTTTCGCCCGATGAAGAATGTGCTGGCCGGTCGCAATGAACGCTCGCTCTACAAATTGGTCGTCAATTCCGAGAATGACGAAATTGTCGGAGTCCACATGATCGGCCCCGACGCGCCCGAAATCCTCCAGGCGGCGGCGATCGCGGTCAAGGCCAGGCTCAAGAAATCCGACTTTGATTCGGTCATCGCGCTCCACCCGACGATGGCCGAAGAACTGGTGCTGATGCGCTGATGCACGACGCGGTGATCATCGGCGCGGGTCATAACGGCCTGACCTGCGCTTTCTACCTCGCCAAAAAGGGCCTGAAGGTCGCCGTGCTCGAAGCCGCCGGCACGGTCGGCGGCGCGGCGGTGACCGACGAATTCCTCCCCGGCTATCGCAACTCGGCGGCGAGCTATACCGTCAGCCTGCTCCAGCCGAAAATCATCCGCGACATGGCGCTTGAGCGGCACGGGTTGAAGGTCGTCCTCAGGAAGATCGATAATTTCCTTCCCGGCGATGGCGACTATCTCCTCGGCGGGCGGAATGGTCTGACCTGCAGCGAGATCGTGCGCCATCATGCTGCCGACGGCGAAGGCTATGACCGCTACCTCGCCGAGCTCGCGATTGTGGTCCCGCTGATCCGGAAATGGCTGTTGCGCGCGCCTCCCAATGCGGGCGCGGGGATCGCGGGGCTTGCGACGATGCTCAGGATGGGCCGTGATCTCAACGGGCTCACGACCGATGAAGTGCGCATCGTCCACGAATATGCCACCAAGAGCGCGGGCGATATTCTCGACCGCCACTTCACGGGCGATCTCGCCAAGGCGTTGTTCGGGTTCGACGGGGTGGTCGGCAATTTCGCTTCGCCTTACACGCCGGGCACCGCTTATGTCCTGCTCCACCATCTGTTCGGCGAGGCGGCGGGGGTAGCCGGCGCGTGGGGCCATGCGATCGGCGGGATGGGCTCGATCACCCAGGCGATGGCCCGCGCCGCGCGCGAGGCGGGGGTCGACATCCTGCTCAACACCCCGGTCGAGGAAGTGATCGTCGAGCGTGGCCGCGCTGCGGGGGTGGTCGCCGGCGGCAAGGCGTGGCGTTCGAATACGGTCATCGCCGGGGTCAATCCCAAACTGTTGTTCGACAGGCTCGTCCCCAAAGGCGCGGTCGACGACAAGGTCGAGCGGCACATGGCCCATTGGGCGTGCGAGAGCGCGACCTTCCGGATGAATGTCGCGCTCGACACATTGCCCAACTTCACCGTGCTCAAGGGACAGGGCGATCATCTCACCGCCGGGATCATCATGGCGCCCAGCCTCGATTATATGGATCGCGCGTTCATCGACGCGAAGCGCGACGGCTGGTCGGCCAAACCGATCATCGAAATGTGCATCCCGTCGACCCTCGACACAAGTCTCGCGCCCAAAGGCAAGCATGTCGCATCGCTGTTCTGCCAGCATTTCCGCTATCAATTGCCCGATGGCCGAAGCTGGGACGATGAGCGCGAGAAAGCCGCCGACATGGTCATCGCCACGGTCGATGCGCACGCCCCGGGTTTCGCCAAGTCGGTGCTCGGCCGCCAGATCCACTCGCCGCTCGATCTGGAACGGCGTTTCGGGCTGATCGGCGGCGACATCTTCCACGGCAAGATGGGGCTCGACCAATTGTTCAGCGCGCGCCCGATGATCGGCGCGGCCGACTATCGCATGCCGCTCGCCGGGTTGTATCTATGCGGGTCGGGTGCTCACCCCGGTGGCGGTGTCACGGGAGCGCCCGGGCACAATGCCGCACGCGCAGTGCTTGCCGACCGCGGCGGGCTCAGGGCGTTGGGCCGTCGCCTGGGCCGCCGATCGTCTCTTCGCCATAGCGGGTCTTGATGAAGCGGCCCTGGGTTTCGAACGCCGCGACGTCGTTGCGCGCAAGCCGCTCCGCGACGTCCTTGAGCGCCGCGCGGCCCGCGCCGAGTCCCTCGACCAGCCGCTCGTCGATGCTTACCCCCTCGCCGTCGCGCTCGGTCCGATAGGCGGCGGGAACGTGCAGATAGCGGTCGATCAATGACGGCAGATGGACCGACATCAGCCGCCGCGCATCCTGCGCCGAGGGATCGAGCGCATCGACCCGTTCCAATGTCTGGCGGAGCGGAGCCAGCCCCGCGCTGATCGCATCAATCTCGGCCTGCGCGGGGGCGGGGAGGGCACGGCGGGCACGGAAGATATAGCTGTCGAACCGCTCGACCATCGCGCCATTGGGCAGGTCGGGCGACACTTTGGCTGCCGAATCCGCTCCTCCGGGGGCGAAAGCGAGCAGTCCGACCACGCCGATCGCCAGACCAACCGCGGCGAGGAAACCGAACAGGCCGATCGGCATGATCAGTCCGATGATGATCACCGCCAGGCTGATGATGCCCAGCGCGATCCCGACCTGGGCGAAGCGTTTGCCGAGCTGGCGGTTGAGCCGCTGCCGCTCGCGCCTCGCGGCCTGGCGGACATCGCCTCCGCGCTCGTCGAGCGAGGCCATCACCCGGTCGGCGCGCGCAATCACCAGATCAAACTTCTCGCTCACCTCAGCGGCCCGACGTCTCGACCGGCGACAGCAAAGGCGATCCGGCCCCGGCCTCAAGCTTGTTCTGAGCAACCCCCTCGGCGCGCGCGATATAGCCCTTCGACTTGGACACTTCAGACGACAGGGTCGCGACCGTCTGCTTCATGTTGGTCAGCGCTTCGAGCTTGAACCGGTCGATCTGGTCCATCGTGTCATAGATGTTCTGGAACGCCCGCTGCAACGTCTCCAGCGGGATCGTCGACGCCGCCGCTTGTTCGTGGATCGCGCCGGTCTGGGTGCGCAGCAGCTCGCCGGTCGAATCGATCATGTTGGCGGTGGTGGTATTCAACGCGGTGACCTGCTCGAGCACCAATTTCTGGTTGGTCATCGCCATCGCCACCGTCACCGCAGTGCGCAGCGCCGACACGGTGGTGGTCGAGGCGCGGTCGACTCCCTTGACCAGCTCGACATTATTCTTCTTGACCAGATCGAGCGCCAGATAGCCCTGCACCGTCACCGCCATCTGGGTCAGCAGATCGGTGGTCCGCTGGCGGGTATAGAATAAGGCCGTCTCGCGGATCGCCTTGGCCTTGGCCGGCTCGGTCGGGTCAAGCTCATTGGCCCTGTCTTCGAGCTTTGTGTCGAGCCTGCGCGAGATGTGAATCATCTGCTCGAGCTGATGCATCGTTTTCCACAGGCCCGCGCGCTCGGTGTCGATCGCGGCATTGTCCATCAGCAATTCGTCCTTGCCCGAGGCGAGTCGGGCGAGGATCGCGGCGATATGGCTCTGCGAGCTTTTATAGCCGTCGAAATAATTGCGCAGCTTGTTGCCGAACGGGATGATCCCGAACAATTTCTTCCTGGTCGTCAGCTTGCCATGCCTGGCCGGATCGAGATCCTCGACCGTGCGGCGAAGCTCGGTCAGATCGGCGCCGATCCCGGTGTCGCTGTCGATCGCCTTGACCGGCCGCTCGAGGAACCGGTTCGACGCGCCCGCAGCCTGGGCGATTTCCTTGCGCCCCATCGCGGTCAGTTGATCGACCTTCTTGCCAAACTCGGGACTGTTCGAATCGAGCGCGGACAATTCATCGACGAACTTCGCGACCCGCGTGTCGAGCTCGCTGGTCTCGTCGGCCTTCAACGGGACCAGCCCGGACGCTTCGGCCACGACGATCGGCTGGAGCGCCTCGGGCGGGTCGAGTTTGAGCTTGGTCGCGGTTGTGGTGGTTGTCGCGGGATCACTTGCCATGGCGTTTCTCGTCTTCACCCAGGGTTGCCTGTCCGCAGACGGTGGACGGCCCACCGCTGCAGCGCAAGGCGCTTTTGCCGTATTATATACCTAATACGCTTGTGCGCAATCACAAGGGGAGCTTTGGCGATGCGCTCCATTAACCAAAGCCTTGAACGCTTTGCTCACCGTAATTGGCTTATTGGGCGTTCAAGTCCGCTTCGAACGGGGTGTGTGAATGGTTTCGTTTCTGAAAAAGCTATGGTCCGACAAGCGCGGCAACGCGCTGATCATTGCCGCCGCTTCATTGCCGATGGTGATCGGTTCCGCCGGGCTCGCCAGCGACACGATTCAATGGACGCTGTGGAAGCGCCAGCTGCAAAAGTCGGCCGATTCCGCGGCGATCGCGGGCGTCTATGCCAAGATACAGGCGCAGACCGTCACCACCGCCGTCGACTATGACATCGACAACGGCAATAATTTCATCCGCTCGGGGAGCGCGGCGAGCAAAATGCTGCTGCTCAATGCTCCAGTGGTCGGCTATCCAGCCGCCGGCACCGATTTCGACAATGCCGTGTCGGTCCAGCTGAAGCTGCAGAAAACGCTTGGCTTTACCTCGGTTTTCCTGAGCAGCGCGCCGGTCATCACTGCCAATGCGACGGCAGCGGCGGTCATGTCCGGCGATTATTGCGCTCAAGCCCAAATCAACACCAATGCGACCGGTATCAGCGCTGGCGGCAGTGCGACCGTGAACCTGAAGTGCGGGATGATCACCAATTCGATATCGATGGACGCGGCGGTCGCGTTCGGAAGTTCGTCGGTCACGTCCAGCCCGGTGGCAGCGGTCGGCGGGCTCGACGCGACCGATAATTGGGGCACGGGCACGACGCTGCTGCCATTCACTATCGCTCAGCCTGACCCATTCGCGGATATTTCGCCGCCCGCCATCCCGTCGGGGTGCAACAACTGGAGCGACAATCCGTCGGATACTCAGACCTATCCGTCCACCGCTCCAACCTTGCCTGTGTGCCTGAGGAACTTCACCGTGAAGGGCACGCTCAACCTCCGGCCCGGAACTTACATCATCACCGGCGATATGAAGGTGAACAGCGGCGCGGTGGTGAACTGCACCGGCTGCACCTTCGTCTTGACGAACTCGGTTCCGTCCAGCACCGGCACCGTCGACATCAATGGCGGCGCGCAACTTAATCTTACCGCGCCGGACAGCGGCACCTATAAGGGTATCCTGTTCTATTCGAACCGCGACGCGAATCCGAGCGCCATCAACAGGATCAACGGCAACAGCTCGTCCTTCTTCAAGGGCGCCTTCTACTTCCCGCACCAGGAGGTGATATTCAACGGTAACGCCGGCGTGACCTTCGGCTGCATCAAGCTCGTCAGTTGGAAACTGACCTTCACTGGCAATTCGAGCATCGAAAACGTTTGCCCGGCAGATTGGTACGGCGACAGGTTCAAGGGCCGGCACGTCCGGCTGGTGGCATGATGCGCGCCCGCAACTCGTTCGCCGCGCTTCGCCGCGACCATCGCGGTACGGCGGTTATGGAGCTGGCGCTCGTCGCCCCGATTTTCGCGACGATGCTGATCGGCATGGTCGATATCGGCCGCGGCTATTCGATGAAGTTGCTGCTCGAGCAGGCCGCGCAGCGCTCGATCGAGAAAGTGATGAACGGTCAGGCCGACCGCGGCAGCGCCGCTGCGCTGAAGTCCGAAGCGGCAACCGTCGCGGCGGTTGCGGAATCCGCTGTGGCGGTCGATTTCTGGCTCGAATGCGACAATGCGCGCCAGGCCAGTTACGATTCGGCCTGCTCGGTGGGCGCGGTGTCTCGCCGCTATCTGACGGTGCAGATCACCAAGACCTTCACGCCGATGTTCTCGGCCAAATGGCTCGGCGCCAACGCCGACGGGACTTTCACCGTCATCGGCAAGACCGGAGTGCGCACGCAATGATCGCTTTGCGCAAGCTTTCCGCCGACCAAAGCGGCGCCGCAGTGGTCGAAATTGCGCTCAGCCTGCCGGTGCTGCTGACGTTCATCTATGGCATGTTCCAGGTCGGCATGGTGATGTCTGCGGACGCCGGAATGCAGCATGCGCTGGGCGAAGGCGCGCGCCTGGCGACGATTTACCCGACTCCGAATGACACCACGATCAAATCGACAATCAGCAACAAGGTGTTCGGCACCTATATCGGCAGTTATGTCGTCAGCGATCCCGTCACCACCAGTGTGGGCACCAGCAAATATAAGGATTTGCAGGTCCGCTATACGGTCACGCCCAATTTTCTGTTGTTCAATGGGCCGCCGATCACGCTGACGCGCACCAAGCGGGTCTATCTCAGTAGTTAACGGCCTCGGACTCTAACGCCCGCGCGCGGCGAAGAAGGCGGCGATCGCGTTCCGCACTTCGTCGGACTGCAGCCGCTGCGTGACCAAATTATTCTCAAGCTCCATTCGCTCGAGAATCTCGGCCTTGGCCTCACCGCGCAACAGCCGCTGGGTCAGACGCAGCGCCTCAGGCGGCTTGGCCAGCAATTGCTCGACCACCGCGGCCAAAGCATCGCTCAGACCGCCAAGAGGGACGCGGTGGCTGACCAGACCGAAGTCATGGGCTTCCTCCACGCCGAACGGCTCGCCAAGCAAAAGATAGCGCGCGGCGCGCCTTCGTCCGGCAAGCCGCGGCAACATCAGCGAGCTCGCCGCCTCGGGGACCAGCCCGAGATCGACGAACGGCATGACGAACCGCGTGCCCGCCTCCGCCAGCACAAGGTCGCAATGGAACAGCATGGTGGTTCCGACCCCGACCGAATTGCCATGCACCGCCGCGATCAACGGCACCGGATTGACCGCCAGCGCGCGCAACAACCGCCACACCGGAATGTCATCGCCGCCCGGGGTGTCGGCCATGAAGTCGGCAAGGTCGTTGCCGCCGGTGAAATCCTTGCCCGCCCCCTCGAGCGTGATCAGCCGAAGCGTCTCGTCCGACGCCGCGCCCTCGATCGCGTCGGCCAATGCGGCATACATCGCGACCGTGATCGCATTGCGCCGCTCGGGCCGGTTCATCGTCAGCGCCAGGACCGCGCCGTGCCGTTCGACCTTGATATGCTCGCTCATGGGGACTCCCGAATCGGATGACGCATCGATTGCGACCCGCTATCGGTCCGCAAACGTCGCCAGCCAAGGGTCCCGCCACATGAAATTTTTTGCCGACACCGCCGAAATCGCCGAAATTCGCGAGCTTGCCGAGACCGGGCTGCTCGACGGCGTCACCACCAACCCTTCGCTGATCAAGAAGTCAGGCCGCGATTTCATCGAGGTGGTGCGCGAGATTGCCGGGGTCTGTTCCGGCCCGATCTCGGCCGAAGTCGTCGCGCTGGATCATGACGGCATGATGCGCGAGGCCGAGGTGCTGCGGAAGATCGCCGACAATATCGCGATCAAGGTGCCGCTGACCCCCGCCGGGCTCAAGACCTGCAAGGCGCTGACCGACGAGGGCACCAAGGTCAATGTCACCTTATGCTTTTCCGCCGCCCAGGCGCTGCTCGCGGCCAAGGCGGGGGCAAGCTTCATCTCGCCCTTCGTCGGGCGGTTGGACGATATCGGGCAGAGCGGCATGGACCTCATTTCCGACATCCGCATGATCTATGACAATTACGACTTCGCCACCGAAATCCTGGTCGCCAGCGTGCGCCATCCGATGCACGTCGTCGAAGCCGCCAAGCTCGGCGCCGATGTGATGACCGCGCCGCCGAAAATCATCCATATGCTCTACAATCACCCGCTCACCGACAGTGGCATCGCCGCCTTCCTCAAGGACTGGCAGGCCAGCGGCCAGACGATCGGCTGACGAGCGTTTTTCCGACAGTAGGAAATTAACCCGTCCGGGCTTATGCTCGCTCGCATGGGCGCGGTTATCCAGTTCGAAGAGCGAGCCGTCGCGCGGCTGCGCGAGCGTATTGCCGCAGCCGAGGAAGCCAATCAGGATCTCATCGCCTTTGCCCGCGGCCATTCTGGAGCGGTCGCCTCGATCCACCAGGCGGTGCTCGCGGCGATCGCTGCCGACAGCCTGGAGCATCTGTTTCACATCGTCACTCAGGAATGGCCGCTGATCCTGCGCATCGATGCGGTTTCGCTCGCATTGATCGTCGGCGACCAGGGCTTTCGCGCCGATGCCAACGGCGTCCAGCGGGTCGAGCCGCGGATCGTTGCCCGGGCGATGGAGCAGGTCGACGGGGTCGTCCTGCGCGCGGTCGGACGGGGCCATCCCTTGTTCGGTTCGGCGTGCGAACTGATCCGCGCCGAAGCGCTCATCCGGGTCGACGGGGAGGCTCCGCTCCCGTGCGGGTTGATTGCGCTCGGCCAGCGTACCGGTCAGAGCCTCGACACCCGCCACGGCTCCGAACTTCTGATGTTTCTCGGCGTGAGTCTTGGCGCTATGATCCGTCGGTGGCTGACCGAGAACTGAGCGAACATCCGGCGCGCGCGCTCGTCGCCCGCTGGCACACGCACCTCGCGCATAATCGCCGCCGTTCGCCGCACACGACCCGCGCTTATGTCGCCACCGCTTATCGTTTCATCGAATTTCTCGGACGTCACCGGGGTGAGGAGATCGGCAGGTTTTCGCTGCTCGCCCTCAGCGCGCCCGACCTTCGCGCTTTCCTCGCCGACCGGCGCGGCGGCGGACTCGCGCCATCGTCTGCGGCGCGTGAAATGTCGGCCGTGCGCGGCTTTCTCAAATATGCCGCCGAAGATGCCGGACAAGTGGTCCAGCTCCCGCGGACCCGCGCGCCGCGCCGGCCGCGCACCTTGCCGCGTCCGGCTTCGCCCGAAGACGCGATCGCGCTGGCCGACGACGCCGCGGCGGGGGCGAGTAGGCCATGGGTCGGCGCGCGCGACCTTGCCATTCTGCTCCTGCTCTACGGATCGGGGCTGCGCGTCGCCGAAGCGCTGTCGCTGACCGCGCGGGTGCTTCCGCTGCGGACCACGCTGCGGGTCATCGGAAAGCGCAACAAGACCCGGATTGTCCCGATCGTCCCAGCCGTGCGGGAGGCGATCGAGGCGTATCTGGCCCAGGTCCCGTGGCCGATCAGCGCCGATGCGCTCGTGTTCGTCGGGGTCAATGGCGGACCGCTCAACCCCGATCTGGTGCGTCGTGCGGTGCGCGCCGCGCGCACCCGCCTCGGGCTCGCCGACACGCTCACGCCCCATGCCCTGCGCCACAGCTTCGCGACCCATTTGCTGGCGGGCGGTGCCGATCTGCGCGCGCTTCAGGAATTGCTTGGCCATGCCAGCCTGTCGTCGACCCAGATCTACACTGCAGTCGATGCGGCGCGCCTGCTCGACGTCTATCGCCACGCCCACCCGCGAGCGTGACGGGCCTCGGGAAGGGGAACAAGATGCTCGCAACGACGACGATGATCGTGGGGCAATCAGCGCCGCCGCCGCGAGCAGGGCCAGCTAGGCAAGCGACCGTTAACGATCTCGTAAAGAACCATAATGGATAATCATCAAGCGGGAGCTCATAGAGCGGTTCACTGTTGATTTGTGTCCAAATCGGATTCTTTCGTGACGATCGGGACGAAGTGGCGGTGGGTCCATACCCGCCACGCATAGCCAACCGCGAGGACGACCAGGATCGCGTTCGATGCCGGGCCGAGCAAGTCGTCGATGTCACGATAATTCTCGCCGAGCTTGTAGCCCGCACCGGCAAGCAGCGCGGTCCATCCGGCGGTGCCGATTGTCGATGCGATCATAAAATTGCGAAAGCGCATCTTGAGCAGCCCCGCCGGGACCGAGACGAGCGAACGCACCGTCGGCAGCATCCGCCCGAGGAATACGAAGAAGGTCCCGTTGACCCGGAACCAGCGTTCGGCGCGCTCCAGCTCGGGCCAGCTGACGGTCAGCCAGCGGCCCCAGCGATCGACGATCGGCTTCAACCGCTGGATGCCGAGCGCGCGCGCGGCAAGATACCAAACGATGTTGCCGAGCATCGCGCCGGCGGTCCCGCTGGCGACGACCAGGCCGAACGCCAGCCGCCCCTGGCCCGCCGCGACCCCCGCGACGGGCATGATCACTTCGGACGGGATCGGCGGGAAGATCGTCTCGAGGAACATCAGGAACCCGATGCCGAGATAGCCCGATTGCTCGATCAGCTTGATCACCCAATCAGCCATATCAGGCGTTCCGCACCGCGAGGCGCCGCTCGATCGCTTCCCAGATCAGCGCTGGAGTATCGCTGCCGTTGAAGCGGTCGATCGCGACAATCCCGGTGGGCGAGGTGACGTTGATCTCGGTCAGATGCCCGTCGATGACGTCGATTCCGACGAAGATCAATCCGCGTTGCTTCAGTTCGGGGCCAAGCGCGTCGCAAATCTCGCGCTCGCGGTCCGACAACATCGTCGCTTCGGCGGTCCCGCCCGCGGCAAGATTCGAACGGATTTCGCCCGCGCCCGGACGGCGGTTGATCGCGCCCGCCACTTCGCCATCGACCAGCACGATGCGTTTGTCGCCTTCGGCCACGGCGGGCAGGAACGCCTGGGCGATGAACGGCTCGTGCCATATTTCGCCGAACAGCTCCGCGAGCGCGGCCAGATTCGCGCCGTCGCTGCCGATTCGAAACACCGCCGCCCCAGCATTGCCGTGGAGCGGCTTGACGACGATCTCGCCGTGCCTGGCGTGGAACGCGCGCAGCTCGTCGGTCGATCGTGTCAGCAGGGTCGGCGGCATGAACCGCGCATAATCGAGCACGAACAATTTTTCGGGCGCATCGCGGACCGATCGCGGGTCGTTGACCACCAGGGTTTCGCCCGCGATCCGCTCAAGCAGATAGGTGGCGGTGATATAGCCCACGTCGAACGGCGGATCCTGGCGCATCAGCACCACGTCGACGTCACGGCCAAGGTCGAGCATGACCGCGTCGCTGGCGCTGAAATGATCGCCCTCGACCCGCTGGACCGTCACCGGACGCGCCTTCGTCCGCACCCGCTTGTCCTCATAGCCGAGATCTTCGGCGTGATATTCGAACAGGCGGTGCCCGCGCGCCTGAGCGCTCAGCATCAATGCAAAGGTCGAATCGCCCGTTATGGCGATCCCCTCGATCGGATTCATCTGAACGGCGACGCGCAATGACATGGCGCCGCGACTAAGCGAGCTTGGCGCTTTTGTCACCCGCTCCAGACATCGACCAGATGCTGCGGCCAGCGTCCGGGGACGATATACATCGCGTCGATGCGGATGGTGTCGCAGCCCGCGCCATAACGCGCCGACAGGCGCTCCGCCGCCACCGCGACCCGCCGCAAGCGGTGGCGGTCGAGCGAATGCCCTGCCGCCACCTCGCTGTTGCGGGCCTTGACCTCGACGAACGCCAGCGTCCGACCCCGCCGCGCGACAATATCGACTTCGCCGCCGGGGCAGCGCGCCCGCCGTGCCACGATCCGCCACCCCTTCAGGCGCAACCACCAGCATGCCAAAGTCTCGGCCTTGCGTCCCCTGCGCTCGGCATGGTGTCTTCGGTCAGGTGGCCGCCGGTTCAAGCGCCCGACCGCTCGAGCGCCCGCGCATAGACCCGCTTGCGCGGCAACCCGAGCCGAGCGGCAACCTCGGCCGCCGCGCGCGATGGCGACAGCCTCGTCAGCGCCTCGTCGATCGCCGCATCAACCTCGCCATCGCTCGCCGCGTCGCGCTCGCCGGGCGGCCCGACCACGATCACGATCTCGCCTCTGGGCGCGACGTCGGCATAGCGCGCCGCCAGCTCGGGCAGCGTCCCCGTCACGCATTCCTCGAACAATTTGCTGATCTCGCGCACCACTGCGGCGTCGCGGCCGCCAAGCCCTTCGGCCAGGGCCGCCAGTGAATCGCCCAGCCGGGGTCCGCTTTCGTACAACACCAGGCTCGCCCGCACGCCGCCCAACTCGGCAATCGCCTCGCCCCGCGCCTTGGCCTTGGCCGGCAGGAACCCGGCGAACAAGAACCGGTCGGTCGGCAATCCGGCCAGAGTCAGCGCCGCGATCGCCGCGCATGGACCCGGGATCGTGTAAACCGCAGCCCCCGCCGCGCGCGCCGCCCGCACCAGTTTATAGCCCGGATCGGAAATCAGCGGGGTCCCCGCATCGCTGATCAGCGCCACCGCTTTGTCGCCCAGCATGGCCACGACCTGGCTGCGGACGGCTTCGCTGCTATGGTCGTGGTACACGCTCATCGGCGCCTTGGCCGCGACATGCGCGAGCAATTTCGCGCTGACCCGCTTGTCCTCGGCCAGCACCCGGTCGACCCCGCGCAGCACATCGGCGGCGCGTGGCGACAGATCGGAAAGATTGCCGATCGGGGTCGCGACGATATACAGGCCTGGGGGGAGGGGATTGTTCATCTTGAAGGCTCGACACATGACACCATCATCCCGCACTCGGCAAGCGCGTCGCTTTATCCTCCTGACGTTGGGGGCATCGGCGCTGCTGCTTGCGGGCTGCCAGACCGGCAATCGCGGTGGCCGCGAGCCTCCGCGCCCGGATTATGTCCCGCCGATCATCGACAATGTCCCCGACGAAGCGCGCAATCGCGTCGCCTTGCTCGTTCCGTTGAGCGGCGATGACGGGATGGTCGGACAGTCGATTGCCAATGCTGCCAACCTCGCTTTGCTCGACAGCGGCGATAAAACGCTTCGCCTGACGATTTACGATACCGCGAGCGGCGGGGCCGTCGCTGCGACCACCAAGGCCCTGGCAGAAGGCAGCCGCCTGATTCTTGGCCCGTTGCTCGCCGAGGACGTGCGCGCCGCAGCGCCCGTCGCTCGCCGCGCCCGAGTGCCGGTGATCGCGTTTTCCAACGATGCCGCAGTTGCCGGCGACGGGGTGTATATTCTCGGCATGGTGCCCGACCAGTCGATCGACCGGGTCGTTCGCCATGCCCGCGGCGCCGGTGCCAGCCGCTTCGCCGCTCTGGTGCCCAGCGGTCTTTATGGCCAGCGCGCGGCCCAGGCGATGCTTGGCGCGGTCCAGCGTTCGGGCGGGCGCGTGACCAGCTTGCAGACCTTCAACCGCTCGACGCCAGCCGTGCGCACAGCGGTGCGCGCGCTCAACGCCAAGGGCGGCTATGACGCCGTGTTGATCGGCGACAGCGGACGCTTTTCGGCCATCGCCGCGCCGCTCCTCAAACAGGGCCCATCGGCCACCGCGCGAATCCTCGGCACCGAATTATGGGGCAGCGAACGCACGCTCGGCGCGACCCCCTCGCTGCGCGGCGCGTGGTACGCGACGGTCCCCAATTTGCGCTTCGACCAGCTCGTCGTCCGCTACCGCGCGCGCTATGGCAAGACCCCGTACCGCATCGCCAGCCTCGGCTATGACGCGGTGCTCCTGACCGTTCGCAATGCCCGGCGCTGGCCGCTCGGCGGAGCCTTTCCGGCGCGACAATTGACCGACCGCGATGGCTTCGCCGGGGTCGACGGCATTTTCCGCTTCGGCGGCGATGGGGTCGCGACGCGCGCGCTCGAGGTCCGTCAGGTCACGGCGAGCGGCACCACCACTGTCTCGCCCGCGGCCAAGACTTTCGGCGACTGATTTCAAGCCGCTTTCCACCGGCGCAAAAAAGGACCATCCTGCCGGGATTGTAACTGCAACATGGAGTCCGGGGGGATGATTGCACTCACCACGTCACTGGCGTTCGCCGCAATGGCGATGCAAGCTGCGGCGGCCAACGCGCCGCGCCAGCAGTTCATCGCCTGCATCAAGCAATCTGTCGAAAAAGCCAAAAGCGACAAGATTCTGCCCGACGCGTTCGCGGCCTTCGCGCGGAGCAATTGCGCCGGGCAGTTTGAGGCATTCAAGCAGGGGCTGGTCAGTTTCGACGTCAAGAACGGGGTCGCGCGCAAGCGCGCCGAAGCCGATGCCGAGCTCCAGATTGATGATTATCTGATCGGGGCCGCCGAAAAACTCGCGCCTGACAGCTGATCGCCATCGCCTCAGCGGTAGGCGATTTCACCGAGCAGATGGTCGAGAACGAGGCGGCCTGCGGGCGTGGTCCGCAACCGTCCGCCGTCGCAATGGAGATGTCCGCTCGCCACCAGTCGATCGGTCGCGTCGCGGTCGACCAGCGGGACGCCCAGCCGCGCTTCGAGAGCCTCGAGGTTGATTCCCTCGGCCAGCCTCAGCCCCATCACCAGGGCTTCATCGGCGGCCTCGGCGGCGGTCAGTTTCTCTTCTTCGACCATTCCGTGCCCGTTGCGCGCCATCGCACTCAGGAAATTTTCGGGCTTCTTGTGGCGAACCGTGCGCATTCCGCCGCGCCGTCCATGCGCTCCCGGTCCGATGCCGGCATAATCGCGGTAACGCCAATAGGTCAGATTGTGCCGGCTCTCCTCGCCAGCGCGCGCATGATTGCTGATCTCATAGGCCGGCAGCCCAGCCGCTTCGGTCCGCTCCGCCGTCAGTTCGAACAAGGTCGCCGAGCGGTCGGGATCGAGCGGGTGAAGCTTGCCTGCGGCATGCAGCGCGGCAAATTTGGTCCCCGGTTCGATCGTCAATTGGTACAGCGACACATGTCCGGTTCCCAGCCCGATCGCGCGATCCAGATCGGCCGCCCAGACGCTCTCGCTGTGACCCGGAAGCGCGTAAATAAGATCGAAATTCACCCGGCCGAAATGGCGCTGTGCAACCTCAAGCGCGGCCAGCCCCTCAGCGCCTGAATGCGCCCGCCCGAGAAACGCCAGCGCCGCATCGTCGAATGCCTGAAGCCCGAGCGACACGCGGTTGACCCCGGCCGCAGCAAGATCGGCAAACCGGGCGGCCTCAACCGATGACGGATTGGCTTCGAGCGTAATTTCGATCGCATCGCTGGCGGGCCAATAGCCGCGCGCGGCGCTGATCACCGCTGCGACGGTCGCCGGGTCCATCAACGACGGCGTACCCCCGCCAAAGAAGATCGACGTCAGCCGCCGCCCCGGCAGAAGTGCCGCCTCATGCGCCATGTCGGCCAGCAGGGCCTCGCGCCACACAGCTTGGTCGATGCTGTCGCGGACGTGGCTGTTGAAATCGCAATAAGGGCATTTCGACACGCAGAACGGCCAGTGCA
>JANPMU010000223.1:0-1968 GCA_031427095.1 Sphingomonas sp. | reverse complement strand
CTCTCCGACAAGCCGTTGATCGCCAACGTCCCCTTGAACAAAGGTCGCTTCAGCGGGAACCTGTTCGGCAAAACCGGTACTGAGGTCGTCGATCACGACGACCGGCCAGCCGGCGTCGATCAACGCAAGAACGGCGTGGCTGCCGATGTACCCGGCACCCCCTGTGACCAGTACCGGGCAGGTTGAAGAGACCAATTCGCGCATGGCTTTACCAGTTCATGAGGGTGAATCCATGCGACCGCTCGCCGCTGGCGCATCGACCCGTTCAGCCGCGACCATAGGTCCTTTCGCCCGGGATGTTCAATCGAGCCCCAGCGGCGACAAAGTTGCGAGCGGCACCGCATAAGCGGACACGGGACAATCAGGTCTGCGCATCCTGCCACGCCTGGAACATCAAAATTGCCCAAATCGCCGGCGTGGAATCGCGTTGTCGCGACAAATGCTGTTTCCACCGACCATGAACGATGTCGACATCGAAAAATCCGTCGTTGTTGAGCCGGTCACGACAGAGGAGATCTTCAGCCCAGGGCCGGAGCGGGCCGCGGAGCCATTCTCCGACGGGGATTGCAAAGCCGGCCTTGGGACGATCGAACAGGCAAGCTGGCGCTTCACGATACAGGAGTTTGCGCAGGATATGCTTTCCCGTGCCGCCGCGAACCTTCATCGACAGCGGGATCCGTGCCGCAAGCTCCGCAACGCGGTGATCGAGGAACGGAACGCGGGTCTCCAGGCTTACCGCCATCGCCGCCCGGTCGACCTTGCAGAGGATGTCGTCGGGCAGATAGGTCATCGCGTCACAATACATCGTCCGTTCGGCGTCACTGGCCGCGGGCAAGGCTTCGAGCGCCCGGCGCAGGTCGTCCGTCCCCGACCCGCCGCCGATCACCGGCGAAGCCTCGAGCGCCCATTCATCGATGAAACCGGCGTAGACATCGTCGAACGCGCGCGCGGTGCCGCCGACGCGCAAGGCCTTTTGCAGCTTGGTCCCGATATTCGGCTGGCTCCGCCGCCCGGCGAGGTCCGCGCCCTTGTCCCACCAATTGGCGGGGAGCTGGCCGAGCGTCGCACCGGCGAGCCAACGCAGCGGTCGCGGCACCGCCTGCAACCGCTGCCACAGCTGCGGCGCCGCAAAATGGCGGTTGTAGCCGGCGAATAATTCATCGCCGCCATCGCCCGACAGCGCTACCGTGACCTGCTCGCGCGCGAAGCGGCTGACGAGAAAAGTCGGAATCTGCGACGAATCGGCGAACGGCTCGTCGTACATCGCGGGAAGCAGCGGAATGACGCCGCGCGCCTCGTCGACCGTGACATAATGTTCGTGATGGACCGTGCCGAGATGCTCGGCGACCGCTCTGGCATATTCGGCCTCGTTGAACCCGGCTTCGGCGAAGCCGATCGAAAAGCTCCGCACCGGGGTCACCGAATATTTCTGGTAGAGCGCGACGACCGCCGAGGAATCGATGCCGCCCGACAGGAAGGCCCCGACCGGGACGTCGGCCATCGACTGGCCGCGAATAGCCTCGCCGAGGACCTTCAACTGGGCAGCAGCCTCGCGCGGCACGCCGACACGTCGACCGCTATTGACCTCGGCCTTCTTGACCCACTCATGCAGCGTCTGCGCGGCGCAACCAATCTTGCCCGCGATCGACACCACCGCTGCCCAGCGCGAAGCATGGTCCCGCTCGTGATCCAGCACCATCCGCACCGCCCGCTCGCGAACTTCCGGCGCATACTTGTTCGTCGTCTTGCTTGTCATTGCTCCACCTTCTCAGGAGTTGGAGCCTCCAGCAAACCCGGCGCGGTTCAGGCTGTGAGAAAGTCATGTCAGAGAAGCGAAGCGGATCCAGCACCGATGGACGAGACGCACTGAAAGAGGCGCTGGAGTTTGTTCGGGAGGGGGACACCCTGGTTGTTACGCGGCTGGACCGCCTCGCTCGTTCGGCTGGTGACCTGCACCAGATCGTTAAG
>JANPMU010000222.1:0-14125 GCA_031427095.1 Sphingomonas sp. | reverse complement strand
TCGCCGTCGAAAATTTGGCTTTCGCGTCGGCCTGGCACGAGAGAAACAAAGAGCCGCCGAAGTTCCAGGGGCGCACGTGGCCGCTGCTCAAGGACGATCCCGCGACGAAAGTCGATGAGGCGCACGGATGGGAGCCGCACTTTGAGCAGCATCTGTGGGTGTTCCGAGACAATCCGAACGGCGCTTACTCGCCCTTTAACCCGAAGGTGACTTGCAAGCACCACAAGCCGCCTCTCCCAGCGCCGCACAAAATGTGAGGTCGTTATAGCACCGTTAAACGGGTGCTTTTACATAAAGTTGAACGGTTGGACCATTCGGCGCACAATGGCAGCTTCTAACGGGGAAGTTGGATGGCATCGCTGTTCCTGAGCTACTCGCGCGAGGACGCCAGCCAGGTCGGGCCGCTCGCGGCCGCGCTGGAGGACGACGGCCACGACGTCTGGTGGGATCGGCACATCTCCGGCGGGCAGGTATTCGCCGACGCGATCGAATGCGCGTTAGAGTCCGCAGATGTCGTGATCGCGTGCTGGACTGCAAATTCGGTCCACTCGGGCTGGGTCCGTGACGAAGCCGGCGTCGGGCGGGACAAGGGTCGACTTGTACCGGTGAGTCTCGACGGCTGTCTGCCCCCGTTGGGCTTTCGCCAATATCATACCATCGACCTCTTGAGCTGGAACGGGCAGCCGCAATCGCCCGTGCTCGACCCGCTCAGGGCGGCCATCGCCGAAAAGACGGGCGACACTTCGCACCCCAAGGCAGCGTTTCCGGCGCAAGGTTTTGGCTCGCGCGCTCGTTTCGAACCGCGCCCGTGGGTTATCGCCTCGGCCGCCGCGCTCGTGATGCTTGCCGGCGGCGCCTTCCTTTATCCCCGTATTTCGGCCCGGTCCGGCAACTTCGAGCCGAGGGTTGCGGTTGCGCAGTTCTCCCTGGTCTCCACGGACCTGCCTCGGGAGATTCCGAATATGCTCGGGCAGGAAATCGTCGCCGCTTTTGGCGCCGAGAATGCCGTCACCGTGATTTCGCCTGCCGACCGGAGCGCTGGCGCGAAGGCGCCCTTCGTTATGGACGGAAACGTCAGTCGGCTCGGCCCGGCCGTGCGCTTCACAGTCAACCTGAAGAACCAGCGGTCGGGCGTGGTCCTGTGGTCCAACGCATACGAGCATGAAGTTGCGGACGCTGTCGCGGCCCGCCAGGCCGCCGTGGGCGCAAGCCAGGTCGTGCGCTGCGGATTGTGGGGTGCGTCCTCTTACAAGGAGCGCATGTCCGATCAGGCGCTCTCCCTGTACCTCAAATGGTGCAACGAGCATTGGAGCGGTTCGACAAGCGAAACGGCGGAACTGGATGCGGCGCGGCGGGTGACGGTCGCGCTGCCTGATTTCTCCTTCGGCTGGTCAGCCCTTGCACTGGCGGCCGTGCCGCTCGCCGCATCACAATCGGCCGACGCCAAGCAGCTACGCAATGAAGCGGGCGCTGCGGCGCGCAAGTCGATGAAGCTCGATAGCCAAAACCCTGAGGGATATATGGCGCTCGCGGGGCTCCTGCCGCTAGACCGCTATGCGGAACGCGAGGCGCTGCTCAAGAAGGCGCTGAGCGTGCGGCCGACGGAATGCGGCTGCGAGCGCCAGGCCTATGGCGATTTCCTGGCGTCGGTCGGGCGAATGGAAGAGGCCGTTGAGGAATTTGAGCGGGCGCGCGACATGCGACCGCTGGCTCCGTTCAGCAATCTCCGCTTTGCGCAGGCGCTGTACATGGTGGGCCGCAATGACGAGGCTGACCGGGTCCTGGCCTCTACACTCGAGCTTTGGCCGGATGCGACATCACTTCGCTTGCTCAAGATCAAGTCCGCCTTGTGGACGCACCGGTATAATGAAGCGATTGCACAGCTGAGCGCGGCAGACCTCCCACTGACGAGCACACAGCGGCAGGCGCTTGCCGACGCCTTCTCGGCGCTAAAGTCCCAGAACCCAGCGCTTCGCGCCAAGTCCGTTGCAGCCCTCGAAAGCTTTGCTAGCGACCCGCGCTATAATGACAAGGTCGTCGTCGGCGTGCTTGCAGCGTTTGGCGCTCGCGACGCGGCGCTCAAGGCCGCTACAAACCTCGTGCGCACTCGCGGCCTGTTCAACGCCGAGGTCTTGTTCGAGCCCAACATGGCCAGAGCGCGCGCGGAGCCCGGCTATGTTAATCTTCTCCGCAAGCTCGGGCTCATCGGCTATTGGCGTTCGACCCAAAGCCCGCCGGATATTTGCAGGGATGCGGCACGTCCGCGCTTTTGCTCGCTCGCGTAATGAAAGGAATGGCGATGAAACTTCTTGTGCCGCTGGTCGTGCTGGCCGCGTCCGCCTGCGACGGACAGTCGCAGGATAACTCAGTGGCGCGCGCACCAGCCCCGGAGGCGGTGGTTCCCGCGCAGGTTCCCAAGAGCCAGCCTCCCAAGGTCGTTCCAATGCCCAAGGACCAGTTGGAGCTCGATCGCATGATCCTGGCCGGTTACACGCCGCACGGGAACCACCTTCACCCGCCAGGCGTGAAGGAGTGCCCGCTTTCCCAAGGCAGCGAAGCGGTAATGTAGTTTCGGGCGGCATTGTCAGAGGTATCATCACGTTAACGAGCCGCAGCCGCAATGAGACGTTTTCGGCTCCGACGCTCATGCAGCCGCGGTGGCCGCTGCCGACGTCTGGTGAGCCTCGGCCCGGAACTGGCGGAGGGCAGGTCGGCGGATCAGGTGACGCTGGACGGTCAAGACATTGTCGACGGCGGTAAAAGTGGCGAGGAACCTTTGGGCAGAACCCCGGGACTTGAACCTCTGCTGTTTGCGCTCGCGTCGCCGGATCGGCAAATGTGCATTCTCCGCTTGCTCATTCTCCCGCAATCGGCCGGGCCGATGGCGATCCTTGCAGCGGAGTTCTCGGGTCGCGGCGCTGTAGGAAGCCAGGCCGTCGGTGACGATGACTTCTGGACGGACACCCTGGCGCTTCAGCAATTTCCTGATCAATTTCAGTGCCGCGGCCTTGTTGCGCCGCTTCTGGACCAGCATGTCGAGGAGCTCGCCCTCGTCATCGACCGCGCGCCACAGAGACATGGTCTGGCCGCCGATCGTCACCATCTCGTCCAGATGCCAGCGGACCGTCGGGCTGGGTCTGGACCGGCGGAGGTTGTTGGCGAAGAGCCGGCCGAGCTTCAAAGTCCAGCAGCGGATGACCGTGTCGCTCCGACTGGCAAACGAGTCCATTTCGCTTTTCGACAACAATGAGATCGCGAGCGTTTCAGTGATCCGTCCCTTGAGTGTTCCTCGTAAGCGCAATCCGTGGAATCGGGCCGACTGCGACACAAAGGCAGCGACATTCTGGGTCGAAATGGACAGTTAAAACAGGTCTGATAGCTCATCACGCAGCTGCTGCTTCATGACCTTGCCCATCGCGTTGCGCGGAAGCCGCCCGTACACGGCGTAGGCCTTGGGCTGTTTATATTTGGCCAGCCGGCCGGCGAGCGTTGCCCGGACCGCCGCCTCGTCGATCGCCATCCCAGCCTCGGGCACCAGCACCGCCACCACCGCTTCCCCGAAATCTGCGTGCGGCACACCGATAACCGCGCTCTCCGCGATGCCGCCGATCGCATCGAGTTCGGTCTCCACCTCCTTGGGGTAGACGTTATAGCCGCCCGAGATGATCAGGTCCTTGCCGCGTCCGACGATGTGGAAATAGCCGGCCTCGTCGATAAGCCCCAGATCGCCGGTCACAAAAAATCCGTCGGCGCGCATATAGGCGGCGGTCTTTTCGGGGTTGCGCCAATAGCCCTTGAAAAGATTCGGCCCGCGCACCTCGATCATTCCGATCTCGCCGTTGGGGAGAGGTTCGCCGGTCTCGGGCGCGCTGACGCGCATTTCGATGCCGGGCAACGGCGGCCCGACAGTGCCCGCGATCCGCGCGCCGATATAGGGGTTGGAGCTATTCATCAGCGTTTCGGTCATGCCATAGCGCTCGAGAATGGCGTGGCCGCTGCGCGCCTCGAATTCGCGGTGCGTCTCCGCGAGAAGCGGCGCCGAACCAGAGACGAACAACCGCATCCCCGCCGTTGCCGCGCGCGTCAGCCCGGCCTCTTCAAGCATCCGGACATAATAAGTCGGCACCCCCATGAACAGCGTCGCGCGGGGCATCAGACGAAGCACCTCACTGGCGTCGAAGCGCGGCATCAGGAGCATCGACGCGCCCGCAGCGAGCACTGTATTGACCGCTACGAACAGCCCGTGCGCATGGAATAAAGGCAGCGCGTGGATCAGCACATCATCGCGCGTGAAGTGCCATGCCGCCGCTAATGTCGCCGCGTTCGACGCGAGGTTGCCGCGCGTCAGCATGGCGCCCTTGGGGCGACCGGTTGTCCCCGACGTGTAGAGGAACGCGGCCAGCGTGTCGGCATCGGCAGCGAAGCGCGGCAACGCCGGGGTCGGGCTCGCGGCGCGCACGGCAAGCGTCCCGTCGCCCCCGGCGCTCAGCGTGGCGACATCGGCGCGGCCCGCCGCCAACCTCTGCAGGTCCGCCTCGCGCGCCCGATCAACGACCAGCAGGCGCGGTTCACTGTCGGCAATGAAATAGCCGAGCTCGGCATCGGTATAGCCGGTGTTGAGCGGGACGAAGATGGCACCGAGGCGCAGACATGCGAGATAGAGCAGGATCGCTTCTAGCGATTTCTCGACCTGGACCAGCACGCGGTCGCCCGGCGCCACCCCGATCGCCGCCAGGGCCGCCGCGAACGCTCGCGCTCGGCGGTCGAGTTCAGCATAGCTGAGGATTGCCCCGTCCGTCGTCTCAAGCACCGCTGCATCAGGATCGAAGGCGATCGCGTCCTCGATCCAGGTGAAGGGATCACTGGTCGATGGGGAAACGATCAGGCTCGGTCGGGTCATCCGGTCTCCTCTCCTGGCGTCTTCCTACGCCGTGGACCATTGCGGCAACAGAGCGCATGTCCGGCGATTCTCGCATTTGCGGGAAACGGCGCGGCGACGGGGTTGCAAGCGCCGATGTTCGATGGTCTGGGGTAAGGCTCCGGTTCGGTACTGTTTCACACGTGGCCGCAACCCTCGTCCGAAGTGGCTGCGCAGAAAAAGGCTTTCACTCGCGGCAGCGACTCGGCCAATGCGGCTCCGCCGAGGCAAGCGTCGGCAAGGCCCAAGTTGGAAGGAATAATGCCATGGCCATCAGCGAATTCAGGCTCGCAATTCCGGACGCCGACCTCGACGACCTTCGCTTGCGTCTCGACCGAAGCCGCTTTCCCGAGGCGGCGACCTCTCCAGGCTGGGAGCAGGGCGTGCCGCTGCCGCAGCTTCGCGCGCTGATCGACCATTGGCGAACCGGCTATGACTGGCGCCGCTGCGAGGCGATGCTCAACGAGCTGGGCCAATTCCGCACCGAAATCGACGGGCTCGGCATTCACTTCCTGCACGTTCGCTCGTGCCATGCCGGTGCGCTGCCGTTGATTATGACCCATGGCTGGCCGGGCTCGGTAATCGAGTTCCACAAGGTCATCGCGCCGCTGGTCGATCCGACATCGCATGGTGGCAGCGCCGATGACGCGTTTCACCTCGTGCTGCCGACGCTCCCTGGATTTGGCTTTTCGGACAAGCCGGCCGAAAGCGGCTGGGGGATTGAGCGGATCGCGCACGCCTGGGCCGAACTCATGGCGCAGCTCGGCTACACCCATTATGTCGCGCAAGGGGGTGACTGGGGGGCGGCGGTAACCGTCAAGATGGGCGCGCAGCGACCCGCCGGGTTGATCGGCATCCATCTCAACATGATGAGCCTGCTTCCCGAAACGCTGGAGGAACCGCTCGGCGAGGAGGAGCAGAAAGCGCTTCAAACCTACCAACATTACGATCAGGTGGAATCCGGCTACGCCCGCCTGCAGGCGTCGCGTCCGCAGACGCTGGGATATGCGCTCGCCGATTCTCCGGTTGGGCAAGCCGCCTGGATTTATGAAAAGCTGCGCAACTGGAGCGATTGCGACGGAGAGCCCGAGACCATCTTCACCCGCGACGAGATGCTCGACAACATCATGCATTATTGGCTTCCGAACAGCGGCGCTTCCTCGGCCCGGCTGTACCGCCAAAGCCTAGCCGAATTCGTCCCCACGCGCGTCGAACTGCCGCTTGGCGCCAGCCTGTTTCCCAAGGAGATCCTTGCCGCCCCGCGCTCATGGGCCGATCGGGTCTATTCCAACATCATCCACTGGAACAAACTGCCTCGCGGAGGCCATTTCCCGGCCTTCGAGCAGCCAACCCTCTTCGTCGAAGAACTTCGCACCTGTTTTCGAAAGATGCGCTGAGGGTTGATTCAAAATCTACCCAATCAGCCCGGTATATAAAAAGACTGGTGCCGCCTACAGGACTCGAACCTGTGACCCCCGCATTACGAATGCGATGCTCTACCAACTGAGCTAAGGCGGCCTGCCAACAGGCGCGGACGCCCTAACAGTGCGGCGCGATGGCGACAAGATACTCTCGCCAAACCGATATGCTTAACGCTTTGTTAGGCCGGATCACGCATGTTGCGTCCGATCTGGATTTAACGGGGCAGCGCCACGCCATGGACTCTTATCGCGATCATCCCAGCGAATATGACGCGTCCGCGTCGGCCAGCGCGGTTCCCGACGACATCGCGTCGGCGATCGGCAGCGACGAGCGGCGGATGCAGGTCCGCGCTTATAATCATTGGTCATCGCTGCTTGAAGGCCGCGATTATCCGTCGATCGAGGATCTCGACCCGTCCAGCATCGAGGATTTCGGCCCCAACAGCGTTCTGCTCGACTTCACCGGCGGGCGCGACAACCCCGCCACGCCCTACATCGGCAGCGCGATCCGCACCGAATGCGGACTGACCAGCGATATCCAGACCATTTCCGAAGTGCCCAGCCGCTCGCTGCTGTCGCGCCTGACCGACCATTATATGCAGATTATCGCCAATCGGGCACCGATCGGCTTCGAGGCCGAATTCGTCAACCAGCGCGGCGAAAACATCTGCTACCGCGGCATCCTGATGCCCTTTTCGTCCGACGACGACACGATCGATTTCATTTACGGCGTCATCAACTGGAAGGCCGCCGAAAGCGCGCCCGCCGCAGTCCGGGCGATTGTCGCCGCGCTTCCTGCCGATCCCGAACCGCTGGAACTCGACACGCCCGCCCCCGCGCATCTGGTGTGGGAAGATGGTCCATTGGCCGAAGCCCGACCTGACCACGACGACCAGGACGTCGCCGAAATCACGCTCGATCCAGATGCCGGGCTGGCCGACCGCTTGTGCGTCGCGCGCGAAACCGCCGAAGCCGTCAAATCGGCCGATGGACGCAGCCGCTCGGCGCTCTACCGCGCGCTCGGCCTCGCGTATGACTTTGCAGTCGAGGCGCAGCGCCAGCCGGCCGATTATGCCGAACTGCTCGAGGATTCGGGCGTCAGGGCCCAGGCGCGCGCGCCGATGACCCCGATCGTCAAGCTGATCTTCGGCATCGACTATGACAAGACGCGGCTGACCGAATTCGCCGCAGCCTTGTCCCACGCTCACCGCCACGCCGTGGCTGAAAGCGGGTTCGTCGCCTTCCTTGAAGGTCAGTCGGGCGGGCTCAAGGCGCTGGTCGCCGCCGAACGCCAGGCGCGCCGTCCGATCCCCAAGGTCGACACTTGCGGCGAGGATGCCCGCGCCGCGCTGCGCGCCGCAACGCCCGTCTCGCTCGCCAGCCTGAATTCGACCGAGGAATTTGTCCTCGTCCTGGCCCGCCGCTGGATCGACGGAGGCTATGATCTCGTCGCGACGGTCGAGGATCCGGCGATGCTCGAACGCGCCATTCGCCGCTCCGCCGCCTAGACGAACGCGGCGCGGCGCGGCTATAGCCCACCGCCTTCCACAAGATTGGCGGAGCGCAGATTTTATGACGGCCCTACGGCGCGCGGCCAAGTCCCTGACCGACTCGCTGCGCACAGCGCTGACGCAGGACGCCTTGCCCGGCGAAACCGCCGGGTTCGGTCCGGCGGAACAGCAGCAGGCCGCGGAATTTGTCGCCGATGTGGCCATCGCCCGCGCGCCCGGGCAAGTCGCCATCCGGGTTGAATCGACCGGCGGGGAGGCGGGCAAGAGGCGCATGCGGCTGGCCGTGGTCAATGACGACATGCCGTTCCTGGTCGACAGCGTCGCCGCCGCCATCGCCGGGCGCGGACTGGCGATCGACCGCTTGCTCCACCCGATCGTCAACGTCACCCGCGACTCCAACGGGACGCTGGACGCGCTTGGCGAAGGCCGACCCGAATCCATCATCTACATCGAGCTCGAGCGTGCCGATGCGCGCGGCCGCCATGAATTGGTCGACGAGCTTCAGCGCGTACTCGGCGATGTCCGCGCCGCAGTCACCGACTGGCGCGCGATGCTCGCCGAAATGGACGCCGATGCCGCTTCGCTCGATTCCCGCGCTGGCGAAAGGGCCGCACTATTGCGCTGGTTGCGCGACGATAATTTCACTCTGCTCGGGCACGCCGACCTCGACCCCGCAGGCAAGCTGCGCAAGGGCCTCGGGATCCTCAGCCAGGGCTTCAACCTGTTGGACGCCGCAGCGAGCAAGGCTGCGACCGACTATCTATCCGACGCGAAACGCACCCTGCTGATCATCAAGGCCGACCGCGATTCGCCGGTCCACCGCCGGGTTCCGCTCGACGTCATCATGGTCCGCCGCACCGACGGCAGCCTGTCGGTCCACACCGGATTATGGACCAGCGCCGCCCTGCGCACCTCGGCCGCCGAAGTGCCTTTGCTTCGCGAGCGCCTGCTCAAGCTTGACCGCGAGCTTGGCTTTGCCCCGTCGAGTCACGGCGGCAAGGCCTTGATGCACGCCGTCTCGACCCTGCCCCACGACCTGTTGATCTCGTTCGAGGCGAGCGAGGTGCGCGAGGCGGCGCTTACCGCGATGTCGCTCGCCGACCGCCCGCGCCCGACGCTGCTGCTGCTGCCCGGCGCGCTCCGGCGGCACCTTTACGCTTTTGTCTGGCTGCCGCGCGACGAGATGACGACCTCGCGGCGCAAAGCCATCGCGCTGATGCTCGAGGCCGAGGTCGACAGTTCGATCAGCAACTGGTCGGTCGAGCTTGGCGATGGTGAGCTCGCCCTGATCCGCTTCACCTTGCCGATCGATCCCGCCGCCAGCTTGCCCGATGTCGCGGCGCTCGACGCGGCGCTGGTCGAGATGGTGCGCGGCTGGGCCCCGGCGGTCGAAGCGGAGCTGGTCGATGCGGTCGGTTCGGGCCGCGCGACGCGACTGGCGCTGACCTATCTGCCCGGAATACCCGAAGGCTATCGCGCGCGGACCGAGCCGGCCGATGGCGCCGCCGACATCCTGCGTGTGTGCACCCTCAACGATGACCGCGACCGCGACGCCCGCCTTTATCGCAGCGAGCATGACGCGCCGTGCCAGTTGCACCTCAAGACCTATCGCCTGGGCGGGCTGATCCCGCTCAGCGAGGCCGTCCCGGTGCTCGAGAATTTCGGCTTCCGCGTGCTCGAGGAACTGCCGACCGCATTGGGTGGAGGCGAGCTCGCCCACATTCACGATTTCCTGCTCGAGCTGCCCGCGTCGAGCGACATCGACATTATTTTGAGCCGGGCGCCGATGATCGAGCGCGCGATTTCTGCGGTGCTCGCGGGCAATGCCGAAAATGACGCGTTCAACCAGCTCGTGCTGTTCGCCGGACTCGATCCCCGGCCGGTAGTATGGCTGCGCGCCTGGTTTCGCTATTTGCGCCAGACCGGGGTTGCCTATGGGCTGACGACCGTGGTCGATGCGCTGCGGCGCTCACCGCAAGCGACCAACGCATTGGTCGCCAGCTTCACTGCCGCGCACGACCCTGCGGTCAACGGCAACCGCGCGACCAAGGTCGCGTTGCTCCACCGCGAACTCGACGAGGCGCTAACCCAGGTCGGCGCGATTGACGACGATCGCATCCTGCGGCTGCTGCGATCGGTCATCGAAGCGACCTTGCGCACCAACGCCTTCGCCCCTGCGGCCGACGAAGCGATCGCGTTCAAGATCGACAGCGGCGCGGTTCCCGGCCTCCCCGTGCCGGTTCCATGGCGCGAGATCTGGGTCTATTCGCCGCGCGTCGAGGGGATTCATCTGCGCGGCGGACCGGTTGCGCGCGGCGGGCTTCGCTGGTCCGATCGGCGCGACGATTTCAGGACCGAGATTCTCGGGCTGATGAAGGCGCAGATGGTCAAGAATGCGGTGATTGTCCCGACCGGTGCCAAGGGCGGCTTTTACCCCAAGCATCTGCCGAACCCGGCCGAGCGCGACTTGTGGCTCGCCGAGGGCACGGAAAGTTATCGAATCTTCATTCGCGCATTGCTTTCGGTCACCGACAATATCGTCGAGGACAAGGTCGTCCACCCCGAAGCGGTGGTCGTCCACGATGGCGAAGACCCCTATTTCGTCGTCGCCGCAGACAAGGGCACCGCGAGCTTTTCCGATGTCGCCAACGCGATCGCGCTCGAGCGCGGCTTCTGGCTTGGCGATGCCTTCGCCAGCGGCGGATCGAATGGTTATGACCACAAGGCGAGATGGGCATCACGGCCAGGGGTGCGTGGATCTCGGTCCAGCGCCACTTTCTCGAAATGGGTGTCGATGTGCAGGTCGAAAGCATTCGCATGGTCGGCTGCGGCGACATGTCGGGCGACGTGTTCGGCAATGGCCTGCTGTTGTCGAAGGCGCTGAAGCTGGTCGCGGCGTTCGATCATCGCCACATCTTCATCGATCCCGATCCCGATCCGGCCAACAGTTGGCAAGAGCGCGAGCGGATGTCTGCGCTGCCGCGATCGAGCTGGGACGATTATGACCGGAAATTGCTGTCACGCGGTGGCGGCATTTTCCCGCGCACGCAAAAATCGATCCCGCTGTCGAGGGAAGCGCGCTCCGCATTGGGCATCGACGCCGACACGATCGACCCGACCGGGCTGATCAACGCGATCCTCAAGGCCCAGGTCGACCTCATCTGGTTCGGCGGCATCGGCACCTATGTGAAGGCTTCGGCCCAGCCCGATGGCGCGGTCGGCGACCCGGCCAATGACGCGCTGCGGGTCGACGCCAGCGAGCTTCGCGCCAAGGCCATCGGCGAGGGCGCCAACCTCGCCGTGACCCAGGCCGCACGGATCGAATTTGCCGAACTCGGCGGGCGCATCAACACCGACTTCATCGACAATTCGGCGGGGGTCGATTGCTCGGATAATGAGGTCAACATCAAGATCCCCTTGAACCGCGAAATGGCCGAGGGGCGCTTGTCCGAGGCCAAGCGCAATGTTCTCCTCGCGCGGATGACCGACGAAGTGGCCGAATTGGTGCTTGAGGATAACCGGCTGCAGACCCTGGCGCTGTCGATCGCCGAAGCGGGCGGCGCGCAGTCGCTGCCCGGTCAGGTGCGGACCATCGAACTGCTCGAAACCAGCGGCCGACTCGACCGGCGGGTCGAGGGGCTGGCGACGAGCGATATGTTGCTGCGCCGTGGCCAGGAATCGCGCGGGCTGACCCGGCCCGAACTCGCGGTGGTGCTGTCGCTGGCCAAGCTCGCTCTCCAGGACGCCGCCGAGGGGTTGAAACTTGCCGACGATCCGGAGATGGAGGCCGAATTGTTCGCCGCCTTTCCGGCACCGATGCGCAAGGCCCATGCGGCGGCGATCCGGTCGCACCGGCTACGCCACGAAATCATCGCCACAAAGGTTGCGAACCGCTTCGTCAATCGCCTCGGCCCGTCGGTCGCGCTCGATATGACAGAGGAGGAAGGCGCCTCGCTGGGGCAGGTCGTCACCGCGTTTCTTGTGGCCGAGAAACTGCTCGATTTACGCCAGATCTGGGAAGGTTTGGAAATTGCCGCATTGTCCGAACCGGCGCGGATCGAACTTTTCTCGATCGCCGCGCGGAGCATCCGCTCGCATTTGTCCGACATTCTCCGCTCGGCCGACGGAGAGACTAGCGTAGGGGCGCTCGCCGCGCTGTTCGCGCCGGGACTGAAGACTGTTTCCGCGGCGGCTTCGCGCCTGATCCGCGCCGAAGTCCGCAGCGAGGCCGCGGCGCGGCGCGAGCGACTGGTCGCATTGGGCGCGAGCGAGGATTTGGTCGATGACCTCGTCCGCTTGTTCGAGCTCGACGGGGTATTCGCGATTGCCGCCTTGGGCGCGCGCAAGGGCCTCGACCAGCTCGCGCTGACTCGTGCCTACACGCGCCTGGGCGAAGCGCTCGGGCTCGACTGGGCGCAGAGCCAGGTCGCCCGGTTCGTCCCGTCCGACCAATGGGAGCGACTGCTGACCGCGGGGTTGGCGCGCGATTTCGAGCAATTGCGGATCGAGTTCCTGTCGCGCAGCCGCAGCGAGGATCCTGAGCAAGCGGTCGATCGCTGGGTCGAGCGCAATGCCGCGCGCACGGTTCAGTTCCGCCAGCTTATCGGACGCGCCAGGGTCGCCCCGGTGGTCAGCGCGTCGATGCTGGCGCAGATCGCGAGCCAGGCGCGGATCCTGCTGGCGCGCTAGGACAATGCGCGCAGCATTGCTCGTCCCGGAGCCCGCGACAGGCTATCCGTGGCAAAGCGCCTTCGATGGCGAAGCGAATGCTTTGGCCCGGGTCGGGATCAAGGCCGTGCCGCTGGTGTGGAGCAAATTCACGGACTTCGGCGACTTCGACCTTGTGCTGCCGTTGCTGGCGTGGGGTTATCATCACCAGCCAAGCGCTTGGCTCGCGATGCTTGATCATCTCGAACAGGCGGCCGTGCCGGTGATCAACCCGGTGCCGGTCCTGCGCTGGAACAGCGATAAAGCCTATCTTGCCGAATTTGCCCGACGCGGCGTTGCAACGGTCCCGACACGGATCGCGGACCATCTCGACGAAGCGGCACTCGACGCGGCGCGCGCGGCGTTCCGGTCGGCATCGGTGGTGATCAAGCCATTGGTCTCGGGCGCCGCCGACGGCACGGTCAAACTGTCCCCCGCCGATGCGATCCCGGTGGACGCGGCAGGCAAGCGGATGATCATTCAGCCGATGATCGACACCATCCACAGCATTGGCGAATATTCACTGTTCCTGTTCGGCGGCGGGCTGTCGCATTGCATCATCAAACGGCCGCGGACCGGCGACTTTCGGGTCCAGACGCAGTTCGGCGGTACGGAGCACGCCTGCGACCCGCCGGCTGGCGGCGAAGCGCTGGCCCATGCCGCGCTGGCGATGGCCCCGGCGGCGGCGGCCTATGCGCGCGTCGACATGGTGATCGGGACCGACGGCGAGCCATGCATCATGGAGCTGGAGCTGATCGAACCGGCATTGTTTCTGGAGCATTCACCCGATCGCGGCGCGGCCTTTGCCCGGGCCATCGCGTCAGCCGCGAAGCGCGCGGTCGAACAGAAATTGGCGGATCGCTGAGGTCAGATTGGGTGGGGTCGGCGCGTCGAGCCGGGCCGCATCGATCTTTGCGACCAGGGCGTTGAGCGGTTGGCCGCCGTGACGCGCCTGATCCTCGAGCGCTTGCCAGAACATCGGCTCAAGGCTGATCGAGGTCGGGTGACCGGCGATGGTCACCGATCGCTTGACCGGCCCGTGAAGGCGCGAAGTGTCCACGCCTCTGCCCCGTCAATACATATGCTGCCCGCCGTTGATCGACAGCGTCGATCCGGTGACGAAGCCGGCATCGTCATCGACCAGGAAGGCGACCCCGCGCGCGATCTCCGTGGCCTGACCGAGCCGGTTGACCGGGATCTTCGAAACGATCTTGGCAAGCACTTCGGGCGGGACCGCGGCAACCATGTCGGTATCGATATAGCCCGGGGCGATCGCGTTGACGGTGACATTGCTGCGCGCGCCTTCCTGCGCCAGCGCTTTGGTGAAACCGTGGATGCCCGATTTGGCGGCGGCGTAATTGACCTGGCCATATTGCCCCGCCTGGCCGTTGATCGACCCGATGTTGACGATCCGCCCGAAGCCGCGCGTCTGCATCCCGTCGAACACCGCTTTGGCCATGTTGAAGCAGCCGCCCAGATTGGTGTCGATCACTTCCTGCCATTTGGCATGGTCCATCCGCTTCATCGTTGCATCGCGGGTGATCCCGGCATTGTTGACGAGCACGTCG